>JAPPGB010000029.1 GCA_028821475.1 Spirochaetaceae bacterium | reverse complement strand
TTGCCGGGCGGGATTCGCACCCGCTGAGCGACAGCGCCTTTCCACGGCGCACGCAGAAAGTCCGAGTTGCGGTACCACCGGCGCAGCGGTATCCGGGAGCCGAAGGATCTCGAAGGCCGCAAGGTGGGTGTGCGCAGCTACACGTTTACCCCCGGCGTCTGGACGCGCGGCATCCTGGCCGCCGAATACGGCGTCGACCTGGATGCGGTCACCTGGGTCCTGTCGGGAGACGAACACGTGCAGGAGTACGTCGCGCCCGCCAACGTGGTGTCGTCGCCCCACAACGACCTCGTGTCGATGCTGCTTGCCGGCGAGATCGACGCCGCCATCGCGCCCGGCCCGGTCGCCTCGCCGGACATCCGGCCCCTGTTTTTGGAATCCCGGCAGGCCGACGGCGCCTGGCACCGCGGGACCGGGATCTATCCGATAAGCCACCTGCTGGTGGTGAAGGACGCCGCGCTGGCGTCGCACCCCGGTCTCGCCACCGAACTGTTCCGCCTGTTCAACGAGGCCAGGTCGCAATACCTGCCGCGCCTGCGCTCCGGCGCCGCCGACGAGTGTTCGCGCAACACTCTGGAACCTTCATACGCTACAACGTCGAGCAGGACGTGATACCGCAGGCGGTCGCCCCGGATGACCTGTTCGTACAAGCACCGCCTACCGGGCGCTACCAGGTAACGCAACCGGGGCCGCCCCACCCGCTCAGCCCCCGGCGTATCAAGATTTCGTGACATGGCGAAGCTTCCGTTGCACCATGGTGCGACGGTGTCGTGACGGGATGCGGAGCAGGAGTCTTTCGGCGTTCCTGATGCGGAAGCCAGCGGAAAGATCCAATTCCGGCAACGCAGCGAACAGCCTCGTCTTGGTAGAACTCAGGTAAAGAAAATCCAATAGCGCCTTCTCTGGAGTCGCCATCTGCACTCCCTTCACGCCATGTTGTTCATAGGCGCAGAAGAACGGCGCGGATATGTGATGCACAGAGAACGTACCCACCGGGGTAGCGTAGACCCGTGTTCGTGTAAGTGAAACGCAATAGATAACCGTGGGCATCTGCGAGATCATTCCGTGGTGGTAGAGTGCCGTCTGAAGAGAAATGTACGAAGGAAGTGGGGCCGTCAGATAGCCGACCAGCGGAAGCGGATCCCGTGTCCTGGCGACCAACCAGGTTCCCCTCTTCAACCGTAACAGATGTCCAGACCCAGCCAAGCGAGACAGAATCTGGCTGGCGTGGTCCTTGTTCACGTCAAGGAGCCCCATCACGTCAGCAGTACGCATGACCGTTTGCCCGGTCTGCTGAATTCGAGCCAGTGCCTGATCCAGTCTCACTGCGCTGCCTCTTCGATAGCGCCAACCACTCTGAGGACCATGTCAGAGACGCCCCGGACATCAATATCCATGTCTTCCGAATACCGAAAGCTCTTCATGAAGAACCTGAGATTGCATCCGCCCTTCAGGACACAGTATCTCTTGTCCAACTTGCGTCCGAGGAAGTCCAGAAACACCAAGTGAAAGAGTTCGACATACTGTGGCGCGTCATACATGCCAGCCCCGCATAAACAATACGCACAGTTGACAAATATGTCAACTACAGGCGTTCCGTTCAGGGCGGCGCAGACGCACCTCACTTCTTCCGACCGCGTGCGCGCCGTAGGCGCCGAGCCGGAGGCGCCGTCGCCGAGCCGCCCGCACCGGCGCCGCCCGGGACTGACCATTCACCTGCTGGAGCATGGCCGGTTCCGGGTTGCGTCCGAGAGCCGGGCGTTTCCCGGCTGGCGGGCCGAGGAGATTCACCTGGCGCTGAATGAGCCGGTGCCGTCGGCGCAGACGAGCGCGGCCGTCGAGCGGGTGGCAGCGGCACTGGGCACGCGCGAAGGCACCGGCCCGGACGACGACCCGCTGCTGCGCTCGCAACGGCGCCAGGGGTTCGAGCGCGGCCTGGCGGAAGGTCGCTTGCGGATGGTCCGCCAGATTCTGCGGTCACGGGGCATCGCAGTGTCGGCGAGGTTCTCCGCCGCTGCGGAAGCGCTCGCCGCGGCGTCCGAGGAGGCGCTGCTGGCGGCGGCGCTTGGCTACGCGGATGAGGCGGAGTTCCTTGCCGCGCTCCGGCGCTCGCGCCACCCGGCCGGCTGACCTCATAGCGCCCCGAAACCGCGTTTTCGTTCGTCCCTTCGCCCGTTAAACTTGGGCTAGCTGCACCCCCTGCTGCTGTCGGCGCCGTGGAGTGCAGCCTTGCGGGTGCACCGGCGCGCGTGGTTTCATGTGCGGCGATGTATCGAGGTTGGAGGGGGACGGCATGCCTGGCGGCTCTGCTGTGCGCCGGCCCGCTCGGCGCGGCTCCCCGCGTCGCAGTTGTCCCGGTCAGCACCGAACGAACTGCACGGGAGCGTTCGTGGCGCACCCGCTGCCGCACTCGGTGGAGCCGGTGCAGGCGTGGGACGATCTCGATGGCGACACCGACCTCGACCTGGTCGGCGCCACCTACGACGCAGAGTTGGAGCGATACGAGGCCATGGAGGCGTACCGGAACTTCGTGACGACCAACGTTTCCTCTGCCCGGACCCGGCAGCGTGACCAGCGGCTACCTGTCGAGCAACCCGCCCCGCGTCCACTTCGGCCTCCCCGCCGGCGAGCGCCCGCAGCGGCTCACCATCCGCTGGCCGGACGGCGCCGAGGACGTGGTGGGCGCTACGGACGGCTTGACGGCCGACACGCTGTTGACCGTCACCCGGTAGCACTTCACCGGGGGACCTGCAATCTTGCCTGCCCCGGCGAATCTGGAACGTTCGGTTTGCATGTCCGCGCCAGATGGGCTACGCTGGCGCCATGGCCAGCACCAAAGCACCGCCGACCGGGCGCTACCAAGCAGCGCAACCCCCGCCCGCCCAGCCTGTCGAACCGCCAGCGTTCCCGGGCTGCACGCCGGTTCACCTGCCGCGTACCGAGATCGACCGCTTCGAGGGGCGGCTCGAGTATTGGGATTCGGCCACCGAGACCGCCTGGATCTGCGAGCCCGCCACCTCCTACCACGAGCGGCCGTCGCGCCTCCTGACGCGCTTGGCCGAGCGCATCGCCGAAGTGCGCGGCTCGCCGATTGAGTCGTACGGCTCGACGGACCTGCTGCTGCGCGACCCCGGCGGCGAACCGCGGCGCATCATGCAGGCCGATGAGTCGGTGTACCTGCATCCGGCGCACGCCAAGCTGCCGGGAGCCGCCATGGTGGTCGGCGAGGACGACTATCCCAACGTGGTGCTGGAGGTGGACCACACCACCGACGTACACCGCGGCAAGCTCGCGCAGTACGAATCGTGGGGCTTCCCGGAAGTGTGGGTGGAGGTGCCGGACACGCCGTCGCCGAACCGGCCGCACCGGCGCCGCCCGGGGCTGACTATTTACCTGCTGGAGCATGGCCGGTTCCGAGTTGCGGCGGAGAGCCGGGCGTTTCCCGGCTGGCGGGCGGAAGAGATTCACCTGGCGCTGAACGAGCCGGTGCCGTCCGCGCAGACGAGCGCGGCCGTGGAACGGGTGGCAGCGGCACTGGGCGAGCGCGAAGGCACCGGACCCGACGACGATCCGCTGCTTCGTTCGCAGCGGCGCCAGGGGTACGAACGCGGCCGCGCGGACACCCGTGCGCGGATGGTTCGCCAGATCCTGCGGTCACGCGGAATTGCAGTGTCGGCGAGGTTCTCCGCCGCTGCGGAAGCGCTCGCCGCGACGTCCGAGGAGGCGCTGCTGGCGGCGGCGCTTGGCTGCGCGGATGAGGCGGAGTTCCTTGCCACGCTCCGGCACTCGCGCGACCCGGACGGCTGACCTCCTGGCGCCGGTTGGATTGGGTGGTGTTGGGCGGTACCGGCGGCACCGCTTGACATCAATGCGGCGACTACGTACACATACGAAGAGATCATACGTATGCCTCTTGCGAAACTTACCCTGAGCGTGGATCCGGCGCTCGTATCGGTCGCCAAGCGGTTGGCCGCGGAGCGCGGCACCAGCCTGTCGGCGATGTTCTCGCGACTCCTTCATGCCATCGAACAAGCGAGTACCGATCCTCGACCGGCGCCGGCTCCACTCACCGCTTCGGTCTCCGGCCTGGTCGCCCTGCCCGCCGGATTGACCGACAAGGAGCTTGTCACCGAAGCGCTCGTTGAGCGGTCGGACAGCGACGGGTGATCCTGGTCGACACCAACGTGCTGCTCGACGTGCTGGCGAAGCGCGAGCCGTTCTACGCATCCGCGGCTGCGGTCTGGTCGGCGGTCGAAACCGGAACCATGGCCGGGTACATCTCGGCGATCAGCTTCAACAACACCTACTACATCATGCGCAAGTACGGCGGCGAACCGGAGGCACGGAAAGCGATCGTCGCCCTCCGCGACATCTTCGCGGTAGTGCCGCTCGATGCCCGGATTCTCAACCAGTCGATCGACTCTGCACTGCGCGACTTCGAGGATGCGATCCAGCTTCACTCGGCGGTCAGGGCCGGGGCACGCTACCTGGTAACGCGGAACCCCTCCCACTTCGCTACGGACGTACTGGCGGTGGTCTCCCCGGACGAGTACCTGGCCGTGGTCCGGGTGGCTGACGGCCCGGTGGAGTAAGCCGGACTGTGCGACCCTCGCTCGCTGCGGTGCTGCGATACGGTAAGCTACGCTCGGTCTGCCCGGCAGAGGCCGGGCCGAGAAGGAGAGGCGGATGATCGAGATCGGGAGACGGGAGATTGCCGACATTCCCTGCCTGGTGTTGCGCGAGACGCGCGTGGCCGACGCGCCGGTGGTGATTCACTACCACGGCTGGACCGGGAACAAGGGCAGCATCGAAGCGCCGGACCAGTCGCTGGTGCAGTTGGCCTCGGCCGGCTTCCTGGTGGTGGCCCCGGACTGCCACGAGCACGGCGAACGGCGCACCGATGCGTGGTTCCGCGCCAAGTTCAACGGCTGGGCGTTCGTGTGCGAGGCGATGGACCGCACCCGCCGCGAGGCGCCGGCGCTGCTCGACGCGGTGCTGGCGCTGCCGCACGGAAGCGTTGACCGGCCGCAGGTCAGCGGCGTGTCGATGGGCGGACTGATTGCCCAGATGGTGTTCGCCGAGAACCGGTGGCTGGCGGCGATGGTGTCGGTGGTGGGCCGCTCCAGCTTCTTCCAGGCCGACGAGTGGTGCCGACGGGCGCAGCGCGGCACCTGGTGCGACTCGTGGTGCGCCGAGCACGCCACCCAGTCCCATCCGGAGCGGTTCGCCGACCGGCCGGTGCTGTTCGTCGACGGCGGCCTGGACACCGATTGCCCGGCCGCCACCAACGCGGAGACGGTGCGCCTGATCAACGCCCGCGGCGGCCAGGCAGAGCACTTCGTCGATCCGGAAGTCGGGCACGCATTCTCGCCCCCCATGCGCGCCAGGTTCGTGAACTGGCTGATCGGCCACGGCGAGCCGCCGCCGGCGGGAGGCGCCTGAGCATGGCCGGCAGGGGTTCCGGCGCGCCGGAGGTGGCGCGCATCGTTGCTGAACTGGACGACCGCGGATACTGCGTCATCCCGTCGGTGATCTCCACCGCCGAGGCGGATCGGGCACGCGCGGCCCTGGAACGGCTCCTGGCCGACGAGGCGACCGACGGCACCCACCAGGCACGCAACCAGCGGGTCGCGCGGATAGCGGTCAAGCATCCGATCTTCCTGGAACTGATGGCGCATCCGCTGATCGTGGAAATCTGGCGGACCTACCTGGACCCGGACGTGATCTGCTCCACCTGGACCGCCAATACCACCTACCCCGGCTACGACCGCATCGGGTGGCACCCCGACTTTCCCTACCAGTGGCTGAACCAGCCGTGGCCGGCCGACCGCATCAGCGGGCAGACCATCTGGATGCTCGACGACTTTACCGACCGGAACGGCGGCACCGGCCTGGTCCCCTTCAGCCACCGCAAGGGCCACCGCCCGCCGCCGGAAATCGCCTCGCGGTGGCACCCGGACGCGGAGATCCTGACCGGCGTGCGCGGCAGCGTGCTGGTGATGCACGGCGCCAACTGGCACACCGCGCGCCCCAACCGCTCGGGCGCGGCGCGCAGCGCCCTGCTGGGCATGTACACGCGCCCGATCTACCTGACCCAGGAAGACATGCCCGCCCAGCTCGCCGACCTGGACACCCCGTCCGAGCTGGTGCGCCAACTGATGGGCGCCAACCGCCACCGCCCCGGCGTGGTCGGCACCGGTCAGTAGCGTGAATTGACGGCGCGGCGCAGCACCCGTAGAGTGCACCATCTTCCGCAGTTGCCTGAAGGAGGTTTACTCATGCGAAGAAGAGCTACCCTGATTGCCGCCGTCGCCCTGGCGGGCGGCCTGATCTGCGCGCAACAGGTTGCGGCGCAAGTTACCGTGACCGTGTCGTTGGGCGCCTCGGAGGTGCACGATGCCTGGTACCGGCTGTACGAGGAGCAGCACCCGAACGTCAAGATCGAGAGCTTCGTGGTGCCGGGCGCCTCGATGGAGGACTTCCTGCGCGCCCGAGCCGCCGCCGGCACCCTGCCCGACCTGTTCGCGATCAACAGCAACGCCTTCGGCCACAAGTTCATGGCGGACGGCTTCGCGGCCGACCTGGCCGATACCGCGGCCGCGGCCAACACCCTGCCGGGGCTGCGCGAACCGTTCACCACCCCGGACGGGCAGGTGTACGGCATTCCGGTGGGCACCGCCACCACCTGGATGTACTACAACCGCGACCTGATCGCGGAGGCCGGCATCGCGGCGATCCCCACCACCTGGGACGAGTTCATCGCGGCGCTCGAGAAGCTCAAGAGCAAGCGCATCGCCGGCACCATCATCGACAAGGACGGCTTCGGCAACACCTGGTTCAGCTACATCTTCGCGCAGAAGGTGGTGCCCGGCGAACCCGACTTCGTCGCCAAGATCGAGCGCGGCGAGTTCGACTTCACGCAGCCCGGCGTGGCCGACATCTTCGCCAAGGTGAAGTACCTGACCGACAACGGCCTGGCCCACCGGGCGTTCCTGAGCACCAACAACGCGCAGGCCTCCAGCCTGTTCCTGCAGGGACGGGCGGCGACCTACTTCGCCGGCAGTTGGCAGGCCAGCCAGTTGCTCGACGGCGACGTCGACGCCGGCATCTTTTTCCCGGCGGTCAAGGACGCCGGCGAAGCGACCATGGGCGTGCTGGTGCCCGAGACCGGCGCCGGCATCAACGCGGCGTCCGAGAACCTGGATGCCGCCTTCGACCTGCTCAACTGGATGTTCGGGGAGGGCTACGCGTTCTACCAGAACGGCATGGGCAACATTCCGAGCGTGGTCGAGGTAATGGGCGAGGTGAAGCTCGATCCGCGCGTGATCCGCGTGCTCGACGAGGTGAAGGGCTACCCGCAGACGCGGCTGTGGTTCCAGTACCTGCCGTCGGAGACGCTGCCCCTGGTCACCAAGCTGCTCGACCAGGTCCTGCTCGGCGACATGACCCCGCAGGAGGCGGCGGAAGAACTGCACACCGCGGCCCGCGACGCCGTCATGCAATAGAGGGCGCAGGGCGCAGGGCGCAGGGCGCAGGGTGAGTTGCTTCACCCTGCGCTCACCCCATGCAGATAACGTATCATCAGCAGCGCTTCATCGCCGGTCTGCTGTTCGTGGTGCCGGCGCTGACCGTCGCGGTCGTGTTCTTCGTCTACCCGATCGCCCTGACCCTGCGCTACAGCTTCACCAACTGGGACGGCCTGTTTCCGCAGGCGGAGTGGGTCGGACTGAAGAACTTCGCCGTGGTGCTCGGCGAGCGTTCCATAGGGCGGGTGTTCTTCAATACCTTCTACCTGGTGGTGCTGTACGTGCCGGTGCTCAACGTGCTGGCGGTGCTGATCGCCGTGCACATCCACAACGTGGTGCGGCTCCGGAACGTCTACAAGGCGATCATGTACCTGCCGCAGATGCTGTCGCTGACCGTGGTCGGGTTCGTGTGGAAGGTGATCTACTCCTATGACGGCGGGCTGATCAACGAGGCGATGATCCTGCTCGGCCTGGAGTGGTACACCCAGGACTGGCTCGGGCAGCGCAATACGGTGCTGCCGGCGATGAGCCTGACCATCGTGTGGTCGGCGCTCGGCTACTTCATCCTGATCTACCTGGCCGGCCTGAGCGCGATTCCGCGCGAGCTGTACGAATCCGCCGACGTCGACGGCGCCGGCCCCTTCAAGCAGCTCGTGTTCATCACCATCCCGATGCTCGCGCAGGCGATCACCATCAGCGTCACCCTGTCGGCGATCGGCATCCTGGGGCTGTTCGACCTGCCATTCGTGCTCACCGAAGGCGGTCCCGGCTACCTGTCGGAGACGCTCGCGCTGCGCGTCTACATGTACGCGTTCGCCCAGTTGCGCATCGACTACGGGCTGGCGATGGCGGTGATCCTGGGGATCATCTCGGTGCTCGCGGCGGTCGTCCTGCTGAAGCTGTTCCGCAAGCGGGAGGAGGTGTACGGCTGATGGCGGCGCCGGGGCATCGACGCCGCTCGCGGCTGCTGTCGAACGCGGTGCTGATCCTGTTCTGCCTGATCACGTTCATCCCGGTGTGGTACTTCCTGAACAACGCATTCAAGGAAGAGAAGTACGTCTACCAGAATCCGCTCACCATCACGCCGGCGCAGTTCACCACCGACAACGTGGTGCGGGCGTTCAAGCACATCAAGTACGCCCGCTCGTTTCTGAACAGCTTCATCTTCGTGACCACCTCGTGCACGCTGCTGGTGTTCCTGGCTTCGCTCGCCGCCTACGCCATCGCGGTGGTCGGAGGCAAGCTGCTGGGCGCCATCTACGTCGGCTTCGTGCTGATGATCACCCTGCCGTTCGGCCTGGCGATGATCCCGCTGGTGTCGCTGCTGCGCGACCTGGAGCTGCTGAACACCTACGTGGGAACGTCGCTGGTCTACACCGCCACCGCGATTCCGTTCGCGGTGTTCCTGTACACCGGCTACATCAGGACCATTCCGCGCGACTTCGAGGACGCCGCCCGCATCGACGGCTGCGGCCTGCTGCGCACCTTCGCTTCGGTGTACCTGCCGCTGCTCGGCACCGTCACCATCACGCTGCTGATCCTGCGCGGGGTGGCGATCTACAACGACCTGCTGATCCCGCTGCTGACCATCAGCGACGTGTTCAAGGTGCCGCTTTCGCTGCGGCTGTACTCGTTCGCCACCGAGCGCATCATCCAGTGGGAGCTGCTGTTCGCCGGCACCTTCCTGGTCAGCATTCCGGTCATCGTCGCGTTCCTGTTCCTGCAGCGGTTCATCACCAGCGACGCAATCGGCGGCGCCATCAAGGGCTGAGGAGCATGCGCGCCTATATCATCCGACGGCTCCTGCTCACGTTTCCGACGCTGTTCATCGTCAGCTTCGTGATCTTCGTCGTGATCCGGTTCATGCCGGGCGACATCGTGGACGCCGAAATCTCCCAGATGCAGGAGATCGGCGTATCGCAGGCATCGCTGGAAGAAGCGCGTGGCGAGCTGATGAAGAAGTACGGGCTCGACGTGCCGATCCATGCCCAGTACGGCCGCTGGATCGGGGTGTATCCGCAGGCGGACGGCACCGTGAGCGGACTCCTGCAAGGCGACTTCGGCACCTCGTTCCGGCGCCACACGCCGGTGCTGCGCGACATCGCGATCCGGTGGCCGGTGACCCTGGAGCTCGGCCTGATCGCGTTCGTCATTGCGAACCTGATCTCGCTGCCGATCGGCGTCTACTCCGCGCTGCGCCAGGACACCGTCAGCGACTACCTGGTGCGCAGCTTCGCCATCATGTGCATGGCCGTGCCGAGCTTCTGGCTGGGCACCATGATCGTGGTGTTTCCGTCGCTGTGGTGGGGCTACTCGCCGCCGATCATGTACACCCGGCTGATCGAAGATCCGCTCGAAAACCTGGAGATGTTCTTCATCCCCGCGGTGGTGCTGGGGCTGGCCATGACCGGCGGCACCATGCGCATGACGCGCACCATGATGCTGGAGGTGCTGCGCCAGGACTACGTGCGCACGGCGTGGGCGAAGGGACTGAAGGAACGCGCGGTGGTGATGCGGCACGCGATCAAGAACGCGTTCATTCCGGTGATCACCCTGATCGGCTACACGCTGCCGGTGATGATCGGCGGCGCGGTGATCATCGAGCAGATCTTCAGCCTGCCGGGGATGGGCCGGCTGCTGGTGGACGCCACCCTGACCCGCGACTACACGGTGGTGAGCGGCATCATGCTGGTGTTCGGCCTCGGCATGGTGCTGATCAACCTGGCTGTCGACCTGACCTACGGCTTCCTGAACCCGAAGGTGCGTCCGTGAACGAAGCGGGCGGCGGGGCGCGCGCCGGCACGCGGTTTCTCAGGCGGCTGGTCACCGAGAAGCCGCTCGGCACGGTAGGCGCGGCGATCACGGTGCTGCTGCTGCTGACCGGCATCTTCGCCGACCTGCTGGCGCCGTACGGCTTCAACGAGACGGAGGTAGGCGACTTCCTGGAGCCGCCGTCCGCGCAGTTCTGGCTGGGCACCGACAACCTGGGCCGCGACGTGCTCAGCCGCGTCATCTACGGCGCCCGCATCTCGATGATCGTCGGCATCGCGGCGACCGCGGTGAGCACGCTGATCGCCACCGTCATCGGCGTGCTGTGCGGCTACCTCGGCGGCAAGTTCGACCTGGTCGTGCAGCGCTTCGTCGACGGCTGGATGTGCCTGCCCTACCTGCCGATCCTGATGGTGGTGATGGCGATCGTCGGCCCCGGCATGCTGGGCCTGATCATCGTGATGGGCGTGTCGGGCGGCATCGGCGGCTCGCGCTTCTCGCGCAGCGTGGTGATCAACATCAAGGAAAATTCCTACCTGGAGGCTTCGATCGCCATCGGCGGCTCGACTTCGCGAGTGCTGCTGAGGCACATTCTGCCCAACATCCTGGCGCCGATCATCATCAGCTTTTCGCTGGCGGTGCCGGGGGTTATCCTGGGCGAGGCATCGCTGAGCTTCCTGGGATTCGGAATACCGCCGCCGGCGCCGAGCTGGGGCGGCATGCTGAGCGGAAGTGGCCGCCGGTTCATGTTCAATGCGCCGTGGATGGTGATCTGGCCGGGGCTGGCGTTGAGCATCGTCGTGTACGGCGTCAACATGTTCGGCGACGCGGTGCGCGACCTGCTCGATCCCCGGCTGCGCGGCGGCGCCGGCAGCTACCGCGGCGGGGCAACCAGGCGGAAACGCAGGAAATCAGTTTGAAGGATCAATCGAAAAACACTCCACGTATTCTATAAATCTATCGTGGAGAGGAGGTTATCGATGAACAAATTCGTAGTGCTCGGGTTGGCGCTGGCGGTCGTGGGGCTGCCCGTTTTCGCAGCGGGAGAAGCCGAGACCAGTGAGGCGGCGGCGGCCGGCGGGCCGCAGTACGGCGGCACGCTTACCCTCGGATACGCCGACCTGGATCCGCCGACGGCGGACGTCGTGGAGGGCCGCTGGCCGACCACCAAGTATACCAGCTTCGTGCTGGACTACCTGCTCACGGCGGACATCGACAAGTTCGGGCCGCGAGGCGCCAACAATCATGCCTTCACCGCGCCGCTCAGCGTGCCGGAGGAGTTTACCCGGGGCGGCGTGATCGAGGACTGGGAGATCACTTCCGACAAGCTGATCTTCCGCATCCGCCCTGGCGTGCAGTGGGCCGCGGTCGGCAAGGAGCACGTCATGGAGTCGCGCGAGCTCGTGGCCGAGGACATCGTGTTCAGCCTGATGCGCTTCTGGACCGCGCCCGCCATGGGATGGCTGGAAACCAACGAGTTCCCGGACTGGCTGGTCGGCATGTACGCGGAGGACAAGTACACCTTCGTGGTCGAGTTCAAGTACTTCAACGCCGTGTGGCGGGGACGCCTCGGCTCCGGCTGGGCCAACGACCTGTACGCACCGGAGGTGGTCGAGGCGGGCGCCCACGACTGGGCCAACCTGGTTGGTACCGGGCCGTTCATGGTGAAGCAGTACGTGCAGGGATCGGCGATGGTGTACGAGAAGAATCCGATCTTCTACGACACCACCACCATCGACGGGGTCGAGTACGAGTTGCCGTTCGTGGACGAGATCGTGCTGCCGATCATTCCGGACGAGTCGACCCGCATCGCGTCGTTGCGGACCGGCAAGATCGACTACATGGGCGGCTACCTGGCGCCGGTGCCGATCCACTACCGGGACACGCTGAGCAAGACCGAGCACCTGATGGTGGAGTCGGTCAAGGGCAGTTGGGCGCACACGCTGTCGTTCGCCATGGAGGAGAAGACGCGCGGGCGGCCGGGCACCGAAATCGCCGACAACGTATTGCTGCGCCGGGCGCTGACGATCGGCACCGACCGCGAAGCGATCGCGCGGGCCACGTTCTTCGAAGCCGACATCCACAGTTGGCCGGTGAGCGACAAGAACGCGGCGGCGTTCATTCCGATGGACCAGTTGCCGGAGTCGTCGCAGGAGTTGTTCGAGTACAACCCCGAGAAGGCGAAGCAGCTTATCGCCGAGGCGGGGTACCCGAACGGGTTTACCGTGATCGCGCCGGTGAACGCGGCCGATACCACGCGCGTCGACATGTTGAGCCAGATCGCCGACCAGTGGAGCAAGATCGGCGTGACCGTCGACATGCGCCCCATGGAGTCCGCGGCGCTCAGCGAGTTCATGCGGCGCGGGGAAGACATTGCACCCAACTTCGACATGTGGCTGCACGGCGAGTACAACATCGACCCGCTGATCACCATCGGCGGACGCTTCGGGCACTACTTCCACGAGGACTTCCTGGAAGCCAAGCAGACTCCGGAGGGTGAAGCGCGCATGGCGATTCTCAGGGACATCGCCGCACGCGCCATCGACGAGGTGGTGCCGGGCATTCCGCTGGGCACTCCGTATCAACTGCGCGTCACCTGGCCGTGGGTCAAGAACTGGTATGGCGAGACCGAGGAGAGCGCCTGGGGAACCGCCCACATCAACGCCCGCATCTGGATCGACCAGGACCTCAAGAAGAGCCTGGGCTACTGATCCGCCGCAGCGGGCCGCGGCCTTCGCTGCGCAACCGCGCGGCGGCCGCGGCCGCGGCCCGGGCGGGAGTGACGGCATGAAGTTCGGCTGGATCCTCCCCAACAACTGGGGCGTGCAGCGGGCCGCGGACCTGATCGACCTGGGCGTGCGGGCCGAGGCGCTCGGCTACGACTCGGTGTGGGTCAATCACCACGTGCTCAACGTGGGCTACGTCGAGGAGCGCCTCGGGGACCGCCCCTACTACGACGCCCTGACCACGCTGACCTGGATCGCCGCCCGCACCGAGCGGTTGCGGCTCGGCACGTCGGTGCTGGTGCTCCCCTACCTGAACCCGCTGGTGCTCGCCAAGACCGTCGCCACGCTCGACGTGTACTCCGGCGGCCGGGTGAACCTGGGCGTGGGCGTGGGGAGCCTGCCCGCCGAGAACCGGGCGCTGGGCAGCGACTACGCGAGCCGCGGCGCCTACGCCAACGAGTCGATCCAGGTGATGCGCGAGCTGTGGACGGCGCCGGAACCGGCGTTCCGTGGCCGCTTCTTCCGGTTCGACGGCGTCAAGTTTGCGCCCAAGCCGCTGCAGCCGGGCGGCGTGCCGATCCTGGTCGGCGGCGGCAGCCGGGCCGCTCTGGTGCGGTGCGCCCGTCTGGGCGACGGCTGGCACCCGATGAACGCCCCGCTTGCTCTGTTGCGGGAACGCATACGGGAGTTGCGGCGGCTGTGGTCCGAGCACGGACGCGGCAGCCAACCGCGGATCGTCGCCCGCTGCGAGGTGGACCTGCTGGACGAGCCCGCGGTCGAGCGTTCTGCGCCGATAGTGGGAACCACCGAGCAACTGCTCGAATCAATCGCCGAGTACCAGCAGATCGGCGTGTCCGAACTGGCGCTGTCCACCAGCACCGGCGACGCCGACCGCATCCGCCGCCTCCAGGAGCAATTCGCGACCCGCGTGATCCCGCACGCGACATCGTAGCGGCTCATCCCAACCAGCACGCGCCGCCTCGCTGTCGATGTCAGTGCTGGCACGGGTGAAGACCTGCGCCTTTTCGTCATCAGGCTGCAACGTCGTCTGCCACACGCGGCCGAACTCCCCGAGTTCTCACTTGCGGAAAGAAATCGTCGAACACTCTGCCCGGTTCAAGCTCCAGGACCGGCGGTGCAGATCCGTATTGTCACTCACCCTGCGATCCGCTACAGTACTATTCTGAAAGTTCATCTTCGCCTTGGACTTGGTTGCGCTCCGCGCCACATCGAATACTGATAGGATAGCACGAAGCATTCCAGGACCATATAGAGTCGAAGTTAGGATCCTAACCAGTGGACATTACATCACAAGAGGCTCCCAAATCAAGCGAAGTTCTTGTCTTGGACAGCTGCACGTTTATCGAAGAGATCGGTCTTACCTCGAAAGGTGCGTCCGCACTTAAGCACTACCTCTTTCGCCGCGGCACGGAACTGGTTGTGGTACAAACAGTCGCGGAAGAATGTGAGCGTGTGTTAGCCTCGAGAGCGAAGGGAAAGAAGAAAAGCATCGAGGCGTGCTTGGAATGGCTGGCACGGTTTTGTAACGGAGTGAGTGGATGGAACGGCCCGAGCGATGATGCGATTGAGGAGCGAGCGAAGATGCTTGCCAGCGCGCGGCATCTCAAGGCTGTTATTTTGCCCGATTCTGACACGTTGCGCCAACGCGCGAAGTCCAGAAACCAGATCGAGCATCCTCCTGGTCATCGTAGGACGAGCGAGAATGATTGCTATATTTGGGAACAGTGTCTATACCTCATGGAAAAGCACGATGTCATTCTCGTCTCGAGCGACGCAGACTTCCGCGGTAACTCGCGTCCCAACGATCTGCACCCACAGTTACGAGCCGAAGCCGAATCCGTAGGGGTAGAAACGGCAAGAAGACTAACTTTCTATCGCGGTATGGACTTGTTGCTGGCCGAGCTCAAGAGCGAGATACCTCCTATACCAAGCGAGGACGTGTTCGCCTTTGTCTACGATGCAATCTCTGCAGACAGACAGGAGCTGGAAACGAACAGTGGATGTCGACCCAAGGAAACGGGGAATATCGAGCAAACGCGGCTGGCCACGGATCAAGTTGAGATTCTTGAGGTACGACTTAAACTAGAGGACCAGTGGGTGAGCCCCGACGGGATCAGGACGTACGATTTTATCCTTCGTGGATCGTGCCACTATAACCTAGAGAAGCAGGAGATGACCGGACTGACGGTGTCAAATCTGAGGCTTTCGAGGGTGGAGGAGGATGGTATAGTGCGCGCTGTCAAGGGGTCCTATGTGAGTATTTCGGCACATGGTTACATGGGAGCAGCGCCGATTGAGCCGGAGCCCGCGGAGCTAGCGTAGCGACCGGGCCAAAGGGTTTGGATCGATAAGGGCCGAAATATTGTAGATTTTCTCCGGTTTGGGGGTTGACACGGTTTGGCCCGTCCGATTCGGACACATGCTCGACCCTGCCACCATCCTGCCGAGGACACGCGTAGCCGGAGCCCTCGCGGCTCGGGCTCCCGAATTGGCTTCGAAAGCCAGAATCCGGCGGCCGGCGCCGCCACGGGCGTTCACGGGTCGAACGAAATCCGGGTGTACGATAGCCCCAACATGGATCACGAAACGATCACCTTTGCTCGCCAAGCGACGGCCGTGGCGACTCCCGACCGGGCGGAGCAGCCCGCGGGGGGCTCGGTCGCGGCTACCACGGTTCCGCCCGCAGCCCGCAAGCTTCCCGACATGCCAGGGATGCAACCGGACCCGGTCCAACCGCCGGATATGGAATGTCTCGGCGATCAAATCGCCGAGCTGTCGGCGCGCATCGACGCCGCTACGTACGAGTTGCTGTGCTACCTGCGGGAATTCGACCGCGGGTACGGCTGGGAGGGCTTTCGCTCCTGCGCCCACTGGCTCAACTACCGCACCGGCCTTGCCCTCGGCGCCGCGCGCGAGAAGCTGCGCGTCGCCACCGCTCTGGCCGACCTCAACCACGTTGCCGCGGCCATGGCCCGCGGCCAGTTGTCCTACTCCAAGGTACGCGCCCTGACCCGGGTGGCGACGCCGGCCACCGAAGCGTACCTGCTGGCGGTGGCCCTCGGCTCCACGGCCGCGCAGGTGGAGCGGCTGGTGCGGGCATGGCGGCGGGCGGACCGTGACGCGTCGCCGGATGCCGAGCGGGAACGCCTGGCGAGCCGGGCGCTGAGCATGCAGGTGGACGAGGACGGCATGGTGGTTGTACGCGGGCGGCTGACGGCGGAGGTGGGAGCGGTGCTGCTGCGCGCGATGGAGGCGGCGCTGGAGCAGGTGCCTGCGAGCGAGGCGGGCGACAGGGACGAGGCAGACGCCGAGACCACGATGGGGCAGCGGCGGGCCGATGCGCTGGGGCTGGTGGCCGAGGGTGCGCTGGCCGGCGGGCTCGATCCGGGCTACTCCGCCGACCGCTTCCAAGTGACGGTACACGTGCAGGCCGGCACCCTCGCCTCACGTGAGCCAGACGTCGGGGCGCCACGCGCCTCCGCCGAAGCGCCGACTCCCGGTCCGGCTGCGTCAGTGCCGCTCCCGGCTGTCGCGGACCCGGCGCCGCACGCTTCCGAGGAAACACCCGAGGTCAAGCCGGCAGCGCTGGAGGCGCGCGTTTCCGCGGGAACGTGGGATGCCAACTCCACGGCGCCGGAACCGGCTGTTCCGGCGCAGGGTCTTGTCGCCGCGTACTCGGATAGCCGTTGCGCAGGCTCGGCGGTTCGGCCGCCACTCTGCGAAGGGTCAGTACCGTGCGGCGGCGACGCCGAGAGCCATGGCAGCCAATGCGCAGGCGCCGCCGACGGGTCTGCTTCGACAGACGCGTCGTTATGGCACCCCCATGAACTCGACAACCACGAAGACCGACGTTCGGGAAGCACCGGCTGGCCGTCACCTTCGGAGCAGGCGACGTTCGGCGCGGCCCACGTTTCCGCGGGAACGTTCGCGGTCGGCAAGGCGGGCGGAGGACCGCCGGCTCCAGGTGCGGACCTGGACGCCGGTCAGGCGGTCATTGAGCAGGCGGGCGGGCTCCACCTGGGCAGGGAGGCGGCCCGCCGCGTCGCCTGCGATGCCGGCCTCGTGGAGCTGCGCCACGGCGCCGACGGCG
>JAPPGB010000028.1 GCA_028821475.1 Spirochaetaceae bacterium | reverse complement strand
CGGCAGCAGCCGCCGGTGCTCGGGTGCCCGCGACCGGCACCGGCATCGGCGGACGGGTCACGCTGGCCGACATGGCGGCGGTCGCCGCCGCGCCCGCGGCTGCCGAGGCCGGCGGGGGGCCGGAAGCGGTCGAGACGGTTCCGATTACCGGGGTGCGCAAGCTGATCAGCGAGCGCATGCAGCAGTCGCTGAGCGACACGGCGCAGCTCACCATGCATGCCACGGCCGACGCCGAGGCGCTGCTCGCCTACCGCGCGCGCCTGAAGGCGAGCCCCGAGCACCTGGGCCTGGCCGGCGTCACCATCAACGACCTCGTCCTGTACGCCGTGGCGCGCACGCTGCCGCGCTACCCGGAGCTCAACGCGGTGGTTGCGGGAGACCGCATCGAGCGCCACCGAGCGGTGCAGCTTGCGTTCGCCGTGGATACCGAGCGCGGGCTGGTGGTGCCGGTGATCGCCGGCGCCGACCGGCTGTCGATCGCGGCACTGGCGGCGCGCGCCCATGAGCTGGCCGCCGCCACGCAGGCGGGATCGATCAGCCCCGACCTGCTGCGGGGCGGCACCTTCACGGTCACCAATCTCGGGGCGCTGGGGGTGGACAGCTTCACGCCGATTCTCAACCTGCCGCAGGTGGCGATCCTGGGCGTCGGCGCGCTGGCGTTGCAGCCGGTGCTCGCCGATCCGGCGGCCCCGGGCGCGCCCGATCCGGCGCAGGTTCGCTGGCGCCGCCACCTCGGCCTGTCGCTGACCATCGACCATCGGGTGGTGGACGGCGCGCCGGCGGCGCGTTTCCTGCAGGCGCTCGGCGCGGCGATCGCCGACATCGACCTGCTCGCCGCGCTCTAGGAAGCCGGGCATGAGCGATTTCGATGTTGCCGTGGTGGGCGGCGGGCCGGGCGGGTACGTGGCAGCGGAGCGCGCCGCCGCGCGCGGCCTGACGACCGTGCTGGTGGAGCGCGAGCACCTCGGCGGGGTGTGCCTGAACAGCGGCTGCATCCCCACCAAGACGCTGATTCACTCCGCCAAGCTGTTGCAGCAGGCGCGCGGCAGCGCCGCCTACGGCGTGACCGTGAGCGAGGCGCGCTATGACCTCGGCGCGGCCATGGCCTGGAAGAGCGCGGTCACCGAGCGGTTGCGCGGCGGCGTGGCGAGCCAGATGGAACGGCACGGCGTCACCGTGGAGCGCGGCACCGGGATGCTGACCGGGCGCGGCCGGCTGACCGTGGACGGCCGCGAGCTGGCCGCCCGCAACGTGATCGTGGCCACCGGCTCGCACGCGGCTCGCCCGCCGATTCCGGGCGCCGGCCTGCCGCACGTGGTGGACAGCACGGGCGCGCTGCAGTTGCAGCAGCTTCCGGCCCGCGTGGTGATCGTCGGCGGCGGCTACATCGGCATGGAGTTCGCCTGCTACTACCACGCCGTCGGCAGTGAGGTGGTGGTGGTGGAGATGCTCGACGACATCCTGGCCGGGGTGGACGGCGACATCGTGCGCCAGCTCAAGAGCGCACTGCCCGGCGTGGCGTGGCACCTCGGGGCGCGGGTGTCGGCGATCACCGCCTCCGGAGTCGCCGTCGCCACCACCGGAGGGGAGCGGGAAGAGGCGGCGGACCTGGTGCTGCTGGCGACCGGACGGACGCCCAATACCGACGGCCTGGGGCTGGAGGCGGCCGGGGCGGTGTTCAACCGCCGCGGACTGACGGTTGACGAGTACCAGCGCACCAACGTGTCCGGCCTGTACGCGGTGGGCGACGTGACCGGGCGCTCCCTGCTCGCGCACGCCGCCTCGCGCATGGGCGAGGTGGCGGTGGATGCCATCGCGTCGCCGCAGCCCGGCAGCAACCGAATGCGCTACCACGCGGTGCCGTGGGTAGTGTATACCTTGCCCGAGATCGCCGGCGTGGGCCTGTCCGAGGAAGCCGCGCGCGCCTCCGGCCGCAACGTGCGGGTAGCGCGCCTGCCGCTGGCTGCCAACGGGCGTTTTCTTGCCGAGCACCTGGCGCCCGGCTCCGCCGCGCATGCCGCCACGCCGCGCGGGCTGGTCAAGGTGGTGGTCGACGGCGACAGCCGCGTGCTGCTCGGCGTGCACATGATCGGCACGCCCGCCTCGGAGATTATCTTCGGCGCAGCCACCATGATCGAAGCGGAGTTGCGCGTCGAGGAGCTGCGCGAGATCGTGTTTCCCCATCCGACGGTGTCGGAGGCGTTGCGCGACGTGTTGTGGGAAGTGCAATGGTAACGCGGGTTGCGGCGAGTAGACCGCACGCCGCGAGGGAGTAACCGAACATGCCCAAGTCGATGGTAGTCGCACCGGAGTTGGTGCGCAGGGAGGGCTGGCTGGAGACGGCGCCGATCCCGCTGAACCGGTATCGGCCGGATCCGCGCGCCGAGCGCGAGCGCTGGGGCGGCGCGGCCCTGCGCGACGTGTACCGCGACATGGTGATGATCCGCGCCTTCGAGACCATGCTCGGCGACATCAAGACGCAGGGCGCCTACCGCGGCATCGCGTACGAGCATCCGGGCGCCGCCCACCTGTCGATCGGCCAGGAGGCCGCCGTGGTGGGCCTGTGCCTGCCGCTCACACCGGAAGACCTGATGTTCGGATCGCATCGCAGCCACGGCGAGATCCTGGCCAAGTGTGCGCGCGCGATCCGGGTGCTGCCGGAGGCCGAACTGCAGCGCATCATGGAAGGCTACCTGGACGGCGACGTGCTGCGCGTCATCGAGCCGGCGGCGCAGTGGGGCTCCGTGCAGGACCTGGCGCGCCACTTCATCCTGTACGGCGTGCTGGCGGAGATCTTTGCCCGCACCACCGGCCTCAACCGCGGCCTCGGCGGCTCCATGCACGCCTTCTTCGCCCCGTTCGGCAGCATGCCCAACAACGCCATCGTCGGCGGCTCGGCGCCGATCGCGGCCGGCGCCGCCCTGTTCAAGCGCTGCAACCGGCGCCCCGGCATCGTGGTCGCCAACATCGGCGACGCGGCGGCCGGCTGCGGGCCGACCTGGGAGGCGATCACCTTCTCCGCCATGGAGCAGTACCGCACGCTGTGGGATGCGAACGTGGGCGGCGCCCCGCCGATGCTGTTCAACTTCCTCAACAACTTCTACGGCATGGGCGGCCAGACCGCCGGCGAAACCATGGGCTTCGAGGTGCTGGCGCGCATCGGCGCCGGCGTCAACGCCGACGGGCTGCACGCCGAACGGGTGGACGGCTACGACCCGCTGGCGGTGGCCGCCGCCGTTGCGGCCAAGCGCGAGTTGCTGGAGGCGGGCCACGGCCCGGTGCTGCTCGATACCGTGACCTACCGGCTGGCCGGCCACTCGCCCTCGGACGCCGCGTCCTACCGTACCCGCGACGAGGTCGCGCAGTGGCAGGAGGTGGACTGCCTGGCCGGCTACGCCGCCTACCTCGCCGAGCACGGGCTGGCCGGCGAGGCCGAGCTGCAGGAGGAGGCGGCGCGCGCCGGCGACAGCATGGAACTGGTGTGCCGGCTGGCGGTGTCGCTGGAGCACTCTCCCCGGCCCGACCGCGAGGCGCGCCTGATTGCCGGCGTGATGTTTTCCGACCAGTCGCGCACGGCCATGGCGGACGGCGAGCCGGAGCTGGCCGGCAGCCTGGCCGACAATCCGCGCGTCGCCGCCATCGCGAAGCGTGCGCGCGGCGCATTCGGTGCGGACGGCAAGCCGCTGCCGCGCTCGCGGGTGGTCGCATTTCGCGATGCCCTGTTCGAGGCGATCGCGCACCGCTTCACGGTCGATCCGACGCTGGTGGCGTACGGGGAGGAGAACCGCGACTGGGGCGGCGCATTCGCCGTCTACCGCGGCCTCACCGAGCTGTTGCCCTACCACCGGCTGTTCAACTCGCCGATCTCGGAGGCGGCGATCGCCGGCAGTGCGGTGGGCTACGCGATGAGCGGCGGGCGCGTGGTGGTGGAGTTGATGTACTGCGACTTCATGGGCCGCGCCGGCGACGAAATCCTCAACCAGATGGCCAAGTGGCAGGCGATGTCCGCCGGCGTGCTGCGGCTGCCGCTGGTGATGCGGGTGTCGGTGGGCAACCGCTACGGCGCGCAGCACTCGCAGGACTGGTCTTCGCTGCTGGCGCACATCCCCGGCCTGAAGGTGTACTTCCCGGCCACCCCGTACGACGCCAAGGGCATGCTGAACCGCGCCCTGCAGGGCACCGACCCGGTGGTGTTTTTCGAGAGTCAGCGGCTGTACGACTACGGCGAGGAGTTCATGGCCGGCGGCGTGCCGGAGGGCTACTACGAGGTCCAGGAGGGCCAGCCGGTGCTGCGCCGCGCGGGCGGCGACCTCACCATGGTGACCATCGGCGCCACCTTGTACCGCGCCCTGGAAGCGGCGGACGAGTTGCGCGACGCGCACGGCCTGACCGCGGAGGTGTTCGACGCGCGCTTTCTCAACCCGCTCGACCTGGAGCCGATCGCGGCCTCGGTGCGCAAGACCGGCCGCCTGGTGCTGGCCTCCGACGCCTGCGACCGCGGCAGCTTCCTGCACACGGTGGCGTCCAACCTGACCCGGCTGTGCTTCGAGGACCTGGACGCGCCGCCGGTGGTGGTGGGCGCGCGCAACTGGATCACGCCCGGCGCCGAGATGGAGCAGTCGTTCTTTCCGCAGAAGGAGTGGATCCTGGACGCCATCCATGCCGAACTGCTGCCGCTCGCCGGTCACGCCAGCACCACCGACCCGACCCGCGGCGAACTGGCCGCCCGCGCCCGCGGCGGAATCTGAAGCGGGCGCATGCGAGTCGACGCCTTCGAGCGTGTCGCGCGCCTGGTGGGGAACACGCCGCTGGTGGAGATCTCCCAGACCGCGTCGGCGGCGCGCATCCTGGCCAAGCTGGAATACTACAACCCGAGCGGCTCGGTGAAGGACCGCGCGGCGAAGGGGATGGTGGAGGCCGCGCTGGCCGGCGGCGCGCTGGCCGGGCGCACCATCCTGGAGGCGACCAGCGGCAACACCGGCATCGCGCTGGCCATGTTCGGCAGCGCGCTCGGGCTGCCGGTGGAGCTGGTGATGCCGGCCAACGTCACCCCGGAGCGCAAGCGCATCATCGCCAACTACGGCGCGCGCTCACTGTTCACCTCCAACCTGGAAGGCACCGACGGCGCGCAGAAGAAGGCGGCGGAGCTGGCCGCCGCGCACCCCGACCGTTACTTCTATCCCGACCAGTACAACAACGAGCACAACTGGCGCGCCCACTACGCCGGCACCGGGCCCGAGATCTGGCGGCAGTCGGGCGGTCAGGCGACCCACTTCGTGGCCGGCCTGGGCACCAGCGGCACCTTCATCGGCACCGCCCGGTTCCTGCGCGAGCGCGGCGTGCGCTGCATCGCCGTGCAGCCGGACAACCCGATCCACGGCCTGGAAGGCTGGAAGCACATGCCGACCGCCCGCGTGCCCGGCATCTACGACACGGCCGTGGCCGACGAGGTGCTGGAGGCGGACACCGAGACTGCCTACCGGTTCGCGATCGCGGCCGGGCGCTACCTGGGCTACGCGCTCAGCCCAAGCGCGGCCGCCAACCTGTGGGCAGCCCTGGAGGTGGCGCGCGGCAACCCCGGCGCCACCGTGGTTACCCTGTTCCCGGACAACTCGCTGAAGTACCTGGATGATCCGTACTGGGAGAACGAGGAGTATGTTTCCGAAGACCCATTCCGGCCGCGGACCGCACTGCCGCCAGTCGAGAACGAGGAGTATGTTTCCGAAGACCCATTCCGGCCCGCGGACCGCGCTGCCGCCAGTCGAGAACGATGACTACGTGATCGAGGACCCGTTCCGATCCGCGGCAGCGGCGGCCGGAAACGCCGGTGGAAGAGGACGATGACGACGCTACCGAAGATCCTGTTCGATGAGATTGAGCGGCACGGCCGCGATGCCTATCCGGAAGAGTGCGTCGGTGCGCTGATCGGGGCCGTGACCGCGGGCGGGAATGGGCGCACCGTGGAGCGCCTGTTTCCGATCGACAACCGTTCCGGCGAGAACCGCAAGCGCCGCTACCTGGTGTCGCCGCTCGCCTACCTCGCCGCCGAGCGCGCCGCCGACGGCGCCGGCAAGACGCTGCTCGGCTTCTACCACTCGCATCCCGAGCACCCGGCCGAGCCGAGCGCCACTGACCTCGCCTGGGCGCAGCCCAACTTCGTCTACGTCATCATGTCGATCCGGCGGCGCGTGGCGCCGGACACAGGAGACGCCGAGCCCGCTGCCGCCGGCGCAGGCGCGTTCCTGCTCGACCCCGACCGCTCCGGCTTCCTGACCGACGAACTGGCCGTACGCCCCTGATTGCGCCGCCGGATCGGCACGGCTATGTTGTCGCGCATGCATCGGCTTCTTGTTCCGTTGGTGGTAACGGCCGCCGTTCTGCTCAGCGCAACCTGCTCCATGGGAGGCGCGCCAAAACCTCCGCCGATGGAATCACCGCCGATGGAATCGCCTGAGACCGAATCTCCGGAGACGGAATCTCCCGAGACGGAGTCACCGGAGACGGAGTCACCGGAGACGCCAGAGACGGAGTCGCCCCAGCCGGCCGAGAGCGAAGCGCGGTATCGGGTTACGTTTGCCGCCACCTGGAGCGCGGTGACGCATCCGACCAACTTCCCCGACGGCCCGCATTTCTCCGGGCTGATCGGGGCCACGCACGACGCCGACACCCGCATCTGGCAACTCGGTGAACTCGCCTCGGACGGCATCGAGTCGATGGCAGAGACCGGCGGCAAGATGAAACTTCTCGCAGAAATCGATGATTTGATCGCAGCCGGGACCGCACATGGGAAGCTTTCCGGCGGCGGACTGTCCACTCCTCCGTCGAGCGTCAGAATGGAATTCGACATCGTCTCGTCGCACCCGTACGTGACGCTGGTGAGCATGCTGGCGCCGAGCCCCGACTGGTTCGTCGGCGTCTCCGCCCTGTCGCTGGTGGCCGAGGACGGCACCTGGAAAGAGCGTGAGAAAGTGATGCTCCGCCTCTACGACGCCGGCACCGACGATGGGGCCAGGTTCATGAGCGGGAACGCCGACTCCGATCCACCGCAGCCGATCTCCCGCCTGAGCAGTGAGTCCAGGGACACCGACTTTACCGACGGCGCCCCCGCGGTAGGCACCTTCCTGTTCGAGAAGCTGCCATAGTGAAACGCACGTCGGTGCATTGGCGCGTGAGACGAGTGCGTATCCTGCACTCCGATCCGGGTGACGCCGCGCGGGGCGAGGCATGAACCGAACGGCCTCGAACCGGACCCCACTCCTAATTGGTAATGAGCTGTCGTTATAGTAGGATGATGGCCATGCACATCAGACTGATTCAGAATGCGACCCTGGTCGTCGCGCTCGCACTCGCGACGCCGTATCTGTTCGCCTCCCCGGCACAGGAACAGCCGTCCGGCGACGCCGTATTGGTGGTGGCGACTACCACCATCGTTGGCGACATCGTCGCCGGTATCGGGGGTGACCGGATCTCGCTCTACGTAATGCTGGCTCCGGGCGTCGATCCTCACGTGTTTCAGCCGACCCCCCGTGACCTGCGCCACGTTGCCGATGCCGACGTGCTGTTTGCCAACGGCGCCGGGCTCGAAGCCGACTTTCTCGGCAGCCTGCTGGAGACCGCCGAGCCGCGCCGCATGGTGGAGGTTTCCGCGCACCTGCCGCTTCGGAGGATGGACGATGTCGAGGAGGAGGAACACGATGAGGAGCCCGGTGATGGTGACGAAGAAGACCACCATGACGAGGAGGACGAGGAAGACGGCGAGGCCGACGACCACGGTGAGGACGGCGAGGAAGAAGACCACCACGGCGAGGAAGAGGACCATCATGGAGAATTCGATGCCCACGTGTGGATGGACCCGACGCTGGTCGCCGGGTGGACGGTCGAGATCGCGGAGGCGCTCGCCGAGGTGGACCCTGAGCACGCCGCGGAGTACGCCGCCCGCGCAGCCACGCTGAGCGACGAGCTGCAAGAACTGGATGCATGGATCAGGAGCCGGGTAAGCGCCGTCCCCGCACCGCTTCGTGTCCTGGTGACCGACCATGACGTGCTGAGTTACTTTGCCGATCGTTACGGCTTCGAGCTGTTGGAGACTGTCGTTCCCGGCGTAAGCACGGCATCCGAGCCGTCCGCCCGCCACTTGGCGCAACTGCGGGAGACGATCGCCGAACATGGCATTCCGGCGATCTTCATCGGCACTACGGTGAGTCCGCAGACCGCGCAAACAGTGGCCGATGACCTGGGCATCGAGCTGGTGGCCATCTATACCGGTTCGCTGAGCGAACCCGGTGGTCCCGCCGCAACGTATCAGGACTTCATGCGTACCAACGTCGAGCGTATCGTGGCCGCACTGGCACCTTGATCGTGCCGTGACTGCGTGGGACGCCCCGGCGCCACCGGAGCGCTGCGAGTTACTTGAACCACTTGGCTTCGAGGCCGCGGGTGGCGTCCTGCAGTTCGCGAATGGTACGTGCGACCGACTGGCCGATCAGGTCCAGCTTGACCACTTGCGCGATCCGCGGCTCCATCCCGGCCAGCTCGCGCGGGTGGATCAGGCTGTGCCACAGGGCGCAGGCGTCGGCCAGGCAGATGATCACCACGTCGCGCGGATCGGGAATCGTGTCGGTCAACAGTACGTCCATGATGCGCCGCTTGACGTCGCGTAGCGGGCTCCCTTCCACCACCGGATAACGGCGCGAACCGAACACCCACAGCAGCCGCTCTTCGTGCCGAGCCAGGATGCCGCGCTCGACCAGGCGGTCGAGCAGTTGCCGCTGCAAGGAGTCGTACTCTTCCGCGAATGCGCCCACCCAATGGCTGGTCGGCCGGTTCCCGCCGTCCGCGACGATCCGTGCCAGGCTGCGGTCCAGCACCGGCTCCCCGAGCGGTTTCGGATCCACCACGAAGAGCTGGTGGACATCGGTGTCGATGCGGTCATTCAGCGCCAGTTCCATGAGCACCGCTCCGCTTGCCGCGTGGCGCAGCGAGTGCACCGGCAACCGGTCCTGAAACTTGCCGGTTTTCTCGTCCAGTACCAGCAGAAGTATCTCTTCGACAATAGTCAACATGGGTGTCCACATGTTACCATGCGCGGACTTCGAGGAGTACGAGATGCCATTTTCCGCCACAGAGATCTACATGATAGTCGGATTTCTGATGGCCGGTTACGCGGTGGTTGCCAACGATGCGATTCAGACGCTCGGCACGTTTCTGGTGTCGAACGCGCACCGCCCCTGGTGGCTGCTCTGGCTGTTCGCCGGCGGTGTGCTGGTAGCCGTATTTCTGTTCGGATATTTCACCCAGGACGGAGACATCTCGTACGGAAGACTGGCGAAGATTCCGGAGCTGGAGACGTTCAGTTGGTGGATGCTGATTCCGCCCGCCGTGCTTCTCGGGCTGACCCGATTCGGCATTCCGGTCAGCACCACGTTCCTGATCCTGACCGCGTTCAACCCGGGCGGGCTGGGCAGCATGCTGACCAAGTCGCTGCTGGGCTACGCGGTGGCGTTGACGGTAGGCTACCTGGTCTATCGCCTGGTGATGCGCATCGCCGAACGCCGCTTCATCGAAACCTCCAAGCGCAAGCCGGCGTCGTACTGGGTCGCGCTCCAGTGGCTGTCGACGGCGTTCCTGTGGAGTCAGTGGCTGGTTCAGGACATAGCCAACATTGCCGTATACCTGCCGCGCGAGATCGGTATCGAACTGTTGATCGTGGTTGTCGCCGTCATGCTGGCGTTGCACGCCTGGATGTTCTATCTCCGTGGCGGCAAAATCCAGCGCATCGTCACCACCAAGATCAACACCGCAGACATTCGCTCGGCGACGGTAATCGACTTTATCTTCGGCGTGATCCTGTTCGTCTTCAAGGAGCTCAGCAACGTGCCGATGAGCACGACGTGGGTGTTTCTGGGTCTGCTCGCCGGACGTGAGTTCGCGGTCGGGTTCGACACCATGCTGCGTTCGCACCGCGACACCACCATGCTGGTAATCAAGGACGCCTTCAAGGCGACGATAGGCCTCGCCGCCAGCGTCGCCGTCGCCTTCAGCGTGACCCAGTTGTTCTAGCAGGGGTTCTCGCGGGCGGCGGTTGCGCTAGAAGAACAGGATCAGCAGAACGATGCTGCCGAGGCCGCCGAGCAGGAACGCTCCCGTGCTGACGATGCCGCACAGCGTGGCGTAGTCGGCGAGCCGAAAGGTGTGCGGCTCGATGGTGAACAGCGTCTGCGTGCGGTCCGTGTCGCCGTCGACGAACCGTTTCAGTCCCTTTTCCGCGCCGTGCGCTTCCTGTACCGTGACCGCGGTTACCAGCAGCATGGTCAGCGCGGCGACCAGGGTTCCGCATGCGAACAGGACCAGCGTGCCCAGCGCGAGCCAGTGGAACGAGGCGGTGTCAGTGCCGCCGAAGGCGCTCATGAAGCCGATGATCAGCGCCACTCCTCCGCCATTGCCGAACAGCAGCAGCCGAACCGACTCGGTAATCAGCCGGAACATCGAAGTGCGCCGCATGGTTATGACCTTGTAGAGTTCGCGCAGCCACTCCTCGCCGGTCTCCTCGGCGGAGAATTCGTCCAGCTTTTTCAACGGCTACTCTCCTTCATGGCAGTCATGGCTGTCATGGCTGTCCCAAATGGGTCAATCTGACGTAGTCGGAGCCGACATTGGTACCGGGCTCGAATCGAATGGTCCAGTCCTCGATCGCCACCGGATCGGGCGACAGCGCAGTGTCCAGAAAACGCTCGCGGGTCAGTTCGCCGCCCATCCGCTCCAGCACGTGGATCACGAACCGGCCCAGGACGTATCCCTCGAGCGATACGGCGTCGGTCAGGTGGTCCACCTCGTCGGCGGCGTGCTGCGCCACCATGGCGGCCCGGAAGCGTCGCACCAGCGACCGGGTAAGGTCCTGCGGGTCCGGCATCACTTCCGTCACCAGGATTCGTTCGCTCGGGTGTTCTATCCCGTCCCGGAGTGCTTGCGAGCCCACGAACGACAGGTTGGCGATCACGTACTCGTGGCCCAGGGCATCGGCCAGATTGACAATGAGCGAATTGACGGGATAGCTCCCCACGACCAGGATGGCGTCCAGATCCGCCTTGGCCAGGGTGAACAGGCTGGCATGGACCGCGTGCGTGTTGCGCGAAAAGGTGGATCGAGCCAGGATCGGAAGGTCGTAACTCTCCAGCACCAAGTGGAAGTTCCTGAGGACCGAGCGGCCGAAGGCGTCGTCCTGGTAGATGATCCCGAAGCGGCGCTTCCCCAGGGCATTGAGCATGTAGTCAACCAGCACCCGCGTTTCGTCGAGATACCCGGCGCGCAGGTTGACCACGTTGGGAGAGCGCGCGGGGTCGCGCAGGAAGTCGGCCCCGGTGAAGGGGCCGACGAACGGAATGCCCGCCGCCCGCAGGATCGGCACCATGCGCTGGGCGGTCGGCGTGCCCACCCCGCCGACTACGGCGAATACGTCGTTCCGGTCGGCGAACAAGCGGGCATTGGCGGCCGCCTGCTCCGGCTCGTAATGATCGTCCAGCGAACTGAGCTCCAGCATCCTGCCGGCAACCCCGCCGCGCCGGTTGCGCTCGCCGAAGGCGGCCTCGATGCCCGCCTGGTAGTGAATCCCGAGATGGCGGTTCGGACCCGACAGACTCGCGCTCTGGCCGAACACGATCGCGCTGTCGGTGACCCCCGGGGCGGCCGCCGCCGGCAGACACGCTGTCAGAAGAACGAGACAGACGGTCAGGAACGAGCCCTGCCTGCGGCCCGGACACTCAGTCATCGGCGCCATGGTCACCCTTGTCCGTCGACGGCGACACCGAAGCTTGTTCGGCCGAGGTCTGGTCAACCAGGGTCTGGCCGGTCGGTTCCGGGTCGGCTGGTACCTGGTGCGCATACGGGTCTGCTGCACCCGTTTCATCCGCCGGTCGGCGGGCGCTCGGCGCCTCCGCTCGCGGCCGCAGGCCGCGGAGGGCACGCGTTACGGCGTGCCGGTGAGTGAAGATCGACGGGGTGTCGAACAGCAGCGAACGCGGGTGCGCGGCGCCGTGGTCACGTTCCGTGAGCGGCTCGTGGAACTGCCCTTCGAGCAGTGGCTTGTCCGCCTCCACGGTCTCGATCGTGTGCATTCCGGGTGGTTGCAGCGTGGGCAGCAACGGCCGGTCGGCCATCTCGCCGCGACCGGCAGCCGCCATCGCGTCCGCGGGCAGCGCGGCCGGCGGGTAGGTCGCAATGCCGTCGAGCATGTTGATGTCGATGGTGGAGTCGGCATCGGGATTGACCGCCGCCAGGTGCGCTTCGGCGAAGATCGTCCGCATGCGCTGCCAGTAGCGGGTGATCGCCACCTGTTCCGGCTGTTCGCGGTACTCGCCGAGCAGCGCGGCGAATACGGTGGAGCTGGCACCTGCCTGCACGACACGTTCCGTCGCCTTCGCCTTTGCGTTCAGCAGCAGCGCTTCGGCCTGACCGCGGGTGTGGGCGAGGAGCTGTTCCCGCCGCCGGTTGGCATCGCTCACCGCCTGCATGCGCTCGGCGATGGCGTCGTTGACGTCCCGGAACGCGGGGAGGGTTTCGGCGATCGGGCGCACGTCGACGATGCTGAGCGAGACAATCTCCAGGCCGATGCCGTGCTCTGCGAGCTGCTCGATCGTGTGCTCGGTCAGATGGCGCTCGATGTAGTCGCGGTTCTGGGTGAATATCAGGTCGACGAAGTTCCTGCCGACGATGTCGACCAGTTGTTCGCGCGTTACCAGGGCGAGCAGTCGGTGAGGATCGGACGACGCGTACAGGTAGTCCCGCAGGTTGTCGATGCGGTACTGCACGACCAGGTCGATCTCCAGCAGGTTGGTATCGCCGGACAGGATGGTGAACGCCGTGGTGCCGGCATCGCCTCCCTGGCTGGCGATGCGCTGGCGCTCGATGCGCATCACCTTGCGGACGTGTGCGCGTTCGACGAGGGGAATCCGATAGTGCAGACCGGGCTCGACCACCGCGGTGATCACCTTCCCGAAGCGCACCCGAACGCCGCGTTCTTCCTTCTTGACGACGTAAACGCCGCTGACCAGCAGCGCCGCGACCGCCACCGCGACGGCCGCCGCCAGGATCCGGGTCTTGTGCTGCCCGGCGTAATCGAACACGGCGTAGATAATGCGCGTGCTCGGCGGTAGCGAGGTCCCGTCACTCATTCGCTGCGCTACTCCGGCGCCGGGATCCGGTTGGCGTCCAGGTACCTGAACAGCTCGTTGTCGGCCGGCAGCAGGAGGGTGGTGCGGTCGTCGATGATCGCATCGTAGCTGTCGAGTGCGCGGACGAACTTGTAGAAGTCGGGGTCCTCCCGGTACGCCGCTCCGAGCAGCTCCAAAGCCTGCGCTTCCGCCTGGCCGAGAATCTCCGTCGCCTCGGCATGGGCGTTGGCCATGAGCCGCTCGTGCTCGTTGATCGCCAGCGCTTCGATGCGCAGCGCCATCTCTTCACCCTCGCTGCGGTAGCGGGCCGCGATGCGCGCGCGCTCGGAGATCATGCGCTGGATGACGCTGGGCCGGTTCTCGGGTGGCAACGTGTACTCGACGATGCCGGCCCTGAGGATGTCGATGCCGTATTCGGCGGCGGCGGTGGGTTTGATCCGCCCGAGTATCTCCTCGGCCGCCACGTGCCGGTCTTCGCGATGCAGCCCCAGACTGACGAACGCGTCGCGCGCCTTGTTGCTGATCACGATGCCGCTGCTGGACAGGTACAGGTCTCGCAGGCGGTCGATCGCGTTGGCCTCGGTGCGAATCGCCTCGACGTACTTGACCGGGTCGGCGACCCGCCACAGCAGGTAGCCGTGTACCAGGACGTTCTTCTGGTCCTCCGTAATCAGCTCCTGCACGATGCCGTCGAGCGTGTGGATGCGCCGGTCGACCTTGTAGATCTTCGCTATGGGGCGCGGGAACTTGAGGTGCAGGCCGGGCTGCCGGATGGGAAGCCTGATCTTGCCGAAGTGGGTCAGCACGCCCTGTTGCGCCTCGTCGATGACGTAGAAGCTGTCGGCTGCGATCACCAGTACCACCAGCACCACGACCGCTGCCACGATTCTGTTTCTCGGGTTGCGAGTCCTATTCATGAGTCCGCGTACTCCCCCCATCGACGGGCCCGGGGACCAACGCCGCCGATCTCTTCCACAGCGCTACCTTGTCCAGGCTGTCTTGACTCGGGACGATGATCTTGTGGTTGTCGCCGGCCAGCGCCGTCTCCAGCTTCTCGCGCCACAGCATGTTCTGAAGCACGTCGGGCGCTCCCTGCACCGCGCGTGACACCGCGCGGATCGCCGCGGCCTCCGCGGCCGACGCGGTCACGTTCCGGAACGCCTCGCCGGCCGCCTGCTCGACCTCGTAGATGGCGTTGCCGTGCGCCTGCGGAATCAGGCTCACCATGAACCGCTGCGCGTCCACGATGTAGCGTTCGCGGTCTTCCTGGGAGCTGGAGATCTCCCGGAACGCGCTCATCGTCTCCCCGATCGGCTGTATGGCGACGAGGTTCACCTTGATCAGGTCGACCGCCTGCAGCACCGGCGCCGGCTCACCCGCGGAGCCCGAGAACAGCGCGCGAATCTCCGCTTCCAACTCTTCCCGCCGTACGTTGAGCAGTTGATTCAGGTCGCCGGCGGCGACGAACGCGCGTACCTCATCCCGCACGCTGTCGACGATCACCCGTTCGGGATCTTCGGTCCGGTAGTGATAGACATAGGGATCCCGCACCAGGTACTGCACGTTCACGGACAGCGCCAGCAGGTTGATCTCGCCCGACAGGTACTCGAACGGCACCGCATTGGTGACCGACTTCACCTCCCGGACCGGCCAGTGGTCGACGCTGACCAGCGGGCGCGGCGCCAGGTAGTGCAGACCCGGGGGCAGGTCGCGCCACACGACCGCTCCGAACAGCCGGCCGTAGCCCACCGACTCGGGCGGCACCGCCGTAAGCCCGGTGGCGGCAAACGCCACGATCAGCGCGATCCACAGCGCCATCCCCAGCGGCGCGGTGGGAGAGATCACCCCCGCCAGCGGCCGCCCGCGGGTCAGGCGGCGCCAGGCGCGTTTCCAGGGCGGCGAGAACGTCCGCAGGTTGGACAGCAGATCCTGGTAACCGCTCTTCAGGGCGCCGGCCTTGAAGCGCCAGACGATCAGGGCGATGAGGAGGAAGGCGCCGACCCACTCGATGAAGTAGATCGCCGGGGCCTGGGCGGCGCCGAGATTCACCGACAGGGTCACCCCGGCGGTGAGCAGCAGGGTGTCGACCAGGATGCCGATTGCCAGCGTGACGACGATGACCACGGTCACGTACACCGACGCGAAGCGGGCGCCGAACTGGTTGGCGATGATCGCGATGGTGCCGGTGTTGGTAGCCGGTCCGGTCATGAGAAAGATCAGCGCCGCCCCCGGACTGACGCCGCGGGCGACCAGCGCGGCGGCGATGGGGGTGCTCGCCGAGGCGCAGATGTAGAGCGGGACGCCCACCAGCACCATGATCGGATAGGACAGCCAGCGCGCGTACTCGTTGGCCATCAGGTCGCCGGGGATCACCAGGTAGAGCACCCCGCCGAGCGCTACGCCGACCAGCAGCGAGAACAGGATGTCGTCGGCTATCTCGACGAACCCGTAGCGGAACACGTGCTTGATGACGTTCTTGAAGTCCAGTTCCTCGGCACTCGCAGCCGGTTTCCTGGGGCTCGTACGAGGTTGCTCGGCGGACGCAGCCGAACGGTAGAAATCGGGCTTGACCCAGGTAACGGTCTCGCGCCGTCCGATACTCTCGCTGACGCTCTGCACCGTTCTGCGCGCCCAGCCGACCAGGGCTGCCCTCAGTTGCGACGGTCGTACGTAGCAGTCGTCGCTGCCGGGCAGCAGTGGCTCGTGCACCGCGTGGTCGTGGCCGCCATGACCGTGGCCGTGATGATCATGGGCATCGTGGTCGTGGTCATGCTCGTGATCGTGATCGTGATCGTGATCGTGCGGCGCCGGACGGTCGCGGATCATGCCGATGCAGAAGATGCCGGCCACCACGGCGGTGATGAAGCTGATGACCGGACGAGCGACGGCGGCCAGGAACCCGAAGAACGCGTTGGTGATCAGAATCGAGTCGGCGCCGGTCTCCGGAGCGGTGATCAGGAACGACATGCAGGACGAACGCGACGCCCCCTTGCGGTGCATCTCGGCGACCACCGGCACCACCGAGCAACTGCACAGCGGGATCGGCACGCCGACCGCCGCGCTGGTACTTACCGATTTCAGGCTGTCGTGGCGCAGCCAGCGCAGGATCGCCTGCCGCGAGATCATGACGTGGATCACGCCGGCCAGGAACAGTCCCAGCAGCAGCATCGGTGCCAGCAACAGGAACGACGACCAGAGAAAGCCGAAGAACCCGGCAAATACGCTCAAAAACCCGGACGTTTCCCTACCCTCAGACGCGTATCGCGAACGGATTTTATTATGGCGTCGTAAACCAGGTCGGTCAACATGTCTGTCAACAAAAATCGGATGACAATTTGCTAATGATATTGCCAAACCATTACTGTTTTTGTGATGTCAAACGATGAGCTTTCAGGCGGATCTTGCGGTTGTTTTCGATTGACATTCCGAGGCAAACTAATGATAATGATTTGTCATAGTATGTACGCGAGACAACAACACATCCTGGCCGATTCCGCTCCGCCGGTGTGCCGTGCCGTCGCCTAGGGCGAAGTCGCCGGGGATCGACCCCGGTCCACGTCGAGGGGGCGGCGCCGGACGCAGCCGCCGACTCGAGCCGGCACACGACGCCGGTGCCATGGTGCTCGATCTCCATGACGTATGGGCCTACTACGCCGGACGTTGTGCTCTCGAAGGCGTCTCGATGCACTTGGCCGCCGGCGAGCGGATCGCGGTGGTGGGTCCCAACGGTGCCGGCAAGAGCACCCTGTTCAAGGTCATTGCCGGGATTCTGAGGCCGACCGGTGGGACGGTGCAGGTGTCGGGCAGCAGATCCGACCGCCACGTGTGCATCGCCTACATCGAGCAGCAGGCCAACACGAACGCACGCTTCCCCGCCACCGTCGAGGACGTGGTGGCGATGGGGCGCGTCGCCCGGGTACGCTACTTCCGCTACCCGGGGCGCAGGGACCGCGCCATCGTAGCCGAGGCCATGGAGCGGGTCGCCATCACCGGGTTGCGCCGGCGGCAGATCGGTGAACTCTCCGGCGGCCAGAGGCGGCGCATGTTCATCGCCCGCGCGCTGGCGCAGGAGGCCGAGATCATGCTGCTCGACGAGCCGTACGCCGGCCTCGACGCCGAGGCCAGCCACCAACTTACCGAGACCCTGGACGCGGTCGGGGAGTCGATGGCGGTCATGGTCGCCACTCACGACCTGGGGGTGGCTGAACACCTGGGGCGCGTGATGCTGTTGAATCGGCGCCTGATCGCGGCCGGCACGCCCCGGGACGTGCTGGCGGCCGAGCACCTGGCGGCCGCGTACGGCAATTACGTGCGGCCGATCGGCGCCCGTGGCGGCAATGCCGTGGACAGCGCCGCCGGGCGACAGAGTATTCACGCACCGTGATCGAGTTGCTCCTCGCTCCGCTCGCGTACCCGTTCGTCGGCCGGGCGCTGCTGGCAGTTACGATGGTGGCGTCGGTGTGTGCCCTGGTCGGCACCTTCGCCGTGCTGCGCGGCATGTCCTACATCGGCACCGCCTTGGCCCACTCCCTGGTGCCCGGCATCGCCGTCGGCTACCTGCTGAGCGGCGCGGACCGCGACCGCCTGTTCTGGTGGGCCGCGGGCACCGCCATCCTCGCCTCGCTGGGGATGGCCACCCTGGTGCACCGCTCCCGGGTCGGCGAGGATGCCGCGGTCGGCGTCGTGTACGCCGGCATGTTCGCGCTTGGCATCGCCATCATCTCCACCGTGCGCAACTTCGCCGTCGATCTGCTGCACTTCCTGTTCGGCAACCTGCTCAGCGTAACCGGTGCCGACCTGGTGCGTATCGGCGCGGTTTCGGCGATCGTTGCAGTGGTCGTTCTGCTGTTCTACAAGGAGCTGGTGGTGGTCACCTTCGACCCCGTGTTCGCCGCCTCGCTGAGGCTCAGGACCACGCTGCTGACCTATCTGCAGTATCTCCTCATCGCGCTCGCGATCGTGGTGGCGCTGCAGACCATCGGCATAGCCCTGGTGGTGACCCTGATCGTCGCCCCCGCCGCCGCGGCGTTGCAGATCACGCGTCGCTTCCACCACACCGTGCTCGTAGCGGCGGCTATCGGAATCGTCTCGGGAGTGGTCGGTCTGTACCTGTCCTATTATTTCAGCGTCGCGTCGGGCGCCGCCGTCGCCCTGGTGTGCGTGGCCATCTTCCTGGTGGTGGCGGCCGTGGCCAAGCTGCTGGCCAGGACGCCGCGGGGCAAACCCTCGACCACCGGCGCGGTGGGATAGGCCTGGTTCGGGACACCGGCCTCCGCCCCGGCGACGCGCCGGTCGCCGATGCATATAATGTTGGGGTGACATGAGTTCGTATCCCTACACTCCGATCCGGGTGGCGTGGAAGCGGCCGCGGATCGACCGGGAGTTGCTGGCGCGGTTCATGCGGCGTAGCGACCTGCAGGGCCTGTGGCACTCGCTTGGAGTGCTGGGGATTCTGGCCGCCTCCGGCGCCTTGTGCTGGTGGTTCTATAACACCGGCCAGTGGGTGCTGATGGCGCTGGCGCTGTACCTGCACGGCGGCTTGTTCGCATTCAACCCGCAGACCCACGAACTGTCGCATCGCACCCTGTTCCGGTCGCGCTGGCTGAACAACCTGTTCGGACGCATCTTCGGGCTGGTGCATTGGCACAGCAACCTCGCCACCTACCGGATGAGCCACAAGTACCACCACCGCTACACCCTGCACCGCCGCAGCGAGGGCGAACGCGTGCATCCGAAGGTGAAGACCACCGAGGAGGTGCTGCAGCAGGCACTCCAGGTGGTGGACATCAGCGCCCTGGTGACCGCGCTGTACGACCAGGTCTACTCCATCTTCCGGCCCTACCTGAGCAACCCGCGCCGCAGCGTGTGGCAGCGCTACGTCTATGAGCAGGCCACCGAGCGCGAGCGCCGCGAGGCGTACCGCCGGCTCGTCACGCAGTTCCTGTTCCACGTGGCGTTCGCCGTATTCGCGATCGCCGTCGGCGAGTGGTTCCTGATCGTGGTAGTGAGTCTGCCGCGCTTCTACGGGGCGCGCTGGTACCACACCCTGGTGCACGCCACCATGCACGTGGGCCGCGAACCAGAGGCGGACGACTTCCGCAAGAGCTGCCGGTCGGTGAAGGTCGACCCGTTCACGTCGTTCCTGTACTGGCACATGGAGTGGCACACCGAGCACCACACCTTTCCCGCGGTCCCCTGCTACCGCCTGAAGAAGTTCCACGAGGCCACCCGCGAGCACTGGGAGGCCCCACAGTCCCTGCGCCGGGCCTGGAAGGAGATGAACACCCACAGCGCCAACCTCCTCTCGCTCCCCGCATAGGGCGGTAGGACGGCTACGGCGGGTCGGCGATTCCGTCGCGGGTTTCGGCGATGACCATGTCCACGACGGCGCGCAACGCCTCGGGAATGGTGTCGCCCTCCAGGCGGCGCAGACGGTACAGGTCGATCTGCCGGTCCGCGCCGGTGCCGAGGCGGATGATCTCCGTGACCCGCTGCAATTCCCGTTCGCAGTCGAGCGCGGCGGCGTCCTCGGCGAGGTCTTCGATCAGTTCCTCCACACCCTCCAGGATGTCGACCCGCTTGCCGGCGCGCAGGTCGCCGAGGAACGCGAGGACCCCGTAGCGCGACGCGTGCCAGCGGTTCTCGGCGATCAGTTCGGTCGGCGGCTCCGGCGGCAGCCCTTCCTCGGCGTCCTGCCGCAACAGCCGCCGTATCAGGCAGGCGTACAGGGAGGCGATAGTCAGCGTGTCTTCCATGCGCGGGCAGATGTCGCAGATGCGCACCTCGATGGTGGGAAAGCGGACCGCCGGCCGGATGTCCCACCACAGCTCGGTACCGTCGCCGATGAAGTCCATCGACTGGTAGTCGGCCACCAGGCGGTCGTACTCGGCGCGAGACCGGAACGGCGGCGGCAGGTTGGTGCGCGGCATCGAGGCGATCACGGTGAGGCGGTAGGACTTGAACCCGGTCTCGCGGCCGCCGTTGAACGGCGACGAGGTGGACAGCGCGTGCATGATCGGCAGGTAGCGGCGCAGCGCGGTCATCACCCGGATGCGCGACTCGGCATCGCCGAAGCCGGCGTGGATGTGCATGCCGCCGACCAGGTAGCGGCGCACCACGTCCTGAAAGGTTGCCGCGAAGCGGTCGTAGCGCTCCTTGGGGGTGATCGCCTGCGCCTGCCAGTGGGCGAACGGATGGGTCGAGGAAGCGATCACCGCCGCGCCGAACCGGGCGGCCGTGCCGATCACCAGCGAACGGGTCTCGATCTGCGCCGCGCGCAGGTCGGCCACCGACGTGCACACGCGGGTGTTGGTCTCGATCTGGGTGCGCAGCAGCTCGTGCACCACCTTGTGCGGCCCGCTGTCCCGCTCGCAGGCGTCGAACAGCGCCGGGTCGGGATCGGCGATAAGGTCTCGTGAGTCGGGATCGACCAGGAAGAACTCCTCCTCCAGGCCGAAGGTAACCTCGAACTTGTCGTTCTTCACTTTGTCGTTCTTCACTCTGTCTGTCTTGGCGGTGGCCTGATTATCCTTCACAGCGGCCTGATTATACTGTTCCGTTACCAATTGGACACACGGTCCGCTACACGGAGGGCGCGTAGCCGGACGTTTGGCGCCGGTTCGGTTCGGAGTTATTATCGTAGCGACATGGCGATTACCATTCACATTCCCACTCCGTTGCGGCCCTTTCTGGACAACCAGGACACGGTTACCGTCGACGGTGAAGGCGCCGTCGGCGAGGTGCTGCGGCAACTGGCGGCCGGCCACGGCGACCTGGGCAAGCACCTGTTCGGGGCCGACGGCGCGCTGCGCAACTTCGTCAACGTGTACGTGAACGAGGAAGACATCCGCTACCAGGACGGCGAGAACACCGCCGTGAAGAGCGGCGACACCGTCTCCATCGTGCCGTCGATCGCCGGCGGCAGCGGTCCCGCCGCCCTGAGCCCCGCCGAGCTGGCGCGCTACAGCCGCCACATCCTGATCCCGGACGTGGGCGTCGCGGGGCAGGAACGGCTGAAGGCCAGTTCCGCCCTGCTGATCGGCGCCGGCGGCCTCGGCTCGCCGCTCGCGCTCTACCTGGCCGCCGCCGGCATCGGGCGCATCGGCATCGTCGAGTTCGACAAGATCGACGAGACCAACCTGCAGCGCCAGATCCTGTACGGTACCTCCCAGGTGGGTCAGTCCAAGCTGCAGCGGGCAACCGACCGGCTGCGCGACCTCAATCCCGCCATCACCGTCGAGCCGATCGAGGAGCCGCTCACCTCGGCCAACGCCCTGGAGCTGTTCCGGAACTACGACGTGGTGGCGGACGGCACCGACAACTTCCCCACCCGCTACCTGGTCAACGACGCCTGCGTGCTGACCGGCAAGCCCAACGTGTACGGCTCGATTTTCCGCTTCGAAGGGCAGATCTCGGTGTTCAACTACCAGGACGGCCCCTGCTACCGCTGCCTGTACAGCGAGCCGCCGCCGCCCGGACTGGTGCCGAGCTGCGCCGAGGGCGGCGTGCTCGGCGTGCTGCCCGGCGTGGTGGGCGCGCTGCAGGCCAACGAGGTGATCAAGGTGCTGCTCGGCATCGGCGACGTGGCCGCCGGGCGGCTGGTGATCTACGACGCCCTGAAGCTGACCTTCCGCCAGCTCAAGCTGCGCCGCAACCCCGCCTGCGTGGTGTGCGGAGACAACCCGACCGTGACCGAGTTGATCGACTACGAGCAGTTCTGCGGCATGCCGGCGTTCGAGGGCAGCGCCGGCGGGCAGGCCGCCGCGGCGCACGGCGCGGCGGACAATGGCGACGGCGACGGCGGCATCCGCGAGATCGACGTATTCGAACTGCAGGCGCGACGGGAGCGCGGCGACAGCTTCCAGCTCATCGACGTGCGTGAGCCGTGGGAGGCGGACATCAACCAGATCGACGGCGCGGAGCTGATCCCGCTCGGCGAGTTGCCCGACCGCCTCGACGAGCTCGATCCCGCGGCCAGCTACGTCGTGCACTGCAAGATGGGCGGGCGCAGCGCCAACGCGGTCGCCCAGATGCAGGAGGCCGGGTTCCGCGACGTGGTCAACCTGGAGGGCGGCATCAACGCCTGGGTCGACGAAATCGACCCCGATCAACAGTCCTACTAAGCGCAGACCAGGATAGTCCGGATTCCCGTTCCGGGTTATCCACATTTGACACTCTGTCCGGTAGGTCCGGTACACTCGGGCAATGCGCCGGATTGATCGTCGAGCCGTCGTCAATGGGCCGCTTCCCGCGCTCGTTGCGGCACTGTTGTGCGCGCTCGCAGGCAGCGCGGGCGCGGAGCAGATCACGCTTCGGCTGCACACGTTCAACTCGCCCAGGTCGATCGCCGTGCAACTGTTTCTGGAACCGTGGGCGGAGGAGGTCGAGGCGAGATCCGAGGGTCGGGTCGAGGTGCAGGTGTTCCCGGCGATGCAGCTCGGCGGCAGGCCGGCGGATCTCTACGGGCAGGCGCGCGACGGCGTGGTCGATATCGTCTGGACTCTGCCCGGTTACTCGGCGGGGAGATTCCCGCTGACCGAGGTGTTCGAGCTGCCCTTCGTGTGCGGTGACGCGGAAGCGACCAGTCAAGCGTTGCACGAGTTTTACGGGAAGTGGCTGCGGGATGAGTACGACGATACGCATCCCCTGGTGTTTCATACGACGGCGCCCAGCCACATTCACACCGCCGGCCGCGAGGTGCGCGCGCTGGAAGACCTGCAAGCGCTGAAGATACGTGCCCCGTCGCGGATCAGCGCCGAGATGCTGGAAGCTCTTGGCGCCGTGCCGATCGGCATGCCCGTGCCGAGGGTCTACGAGGCGCTCTCGCGGGGCGTGGTGGAAGGCGCATTGATCCCCTGGACCATCATGCGGCCCTTCCGGCTGCACGAAGTGACGCAGCACCATACGGAGGTTGCGTTCTCCTGCGCCCTGTTCCTGATGACCATGAACAAGGCGCGCTACGATGGACTGCCGGCGGAAATCCGCACGATCATCGACGAGACGACCGGAATAGCGCTGGCCCGGCGGCTGGGGCGGCTGTGGCAGGACGATGAGCAGCCGGGCCGTGCCATCGCGCTGGAGCGCGGCCACTCGATTATTCCGCTGCCGGAAGCGGAGCGCGAGCGTTGGCGGACCGTCCTGCAGCCGGTGACCGATGGCTGGGTCGAGCAGGTCAGCGCCATGGGCCACGACGGGGAGGCGATGCTCGCCGATGCCAGACGCCTGGTCGCCGAGTACGGCGATGACCTCCACCGGTAGCCCGGGAGAGCACCAAGACGCGGCCGCTGCGGCGCGCGGCCGGGAGAGCCTGCCGGGCGATCACATTGGAGCCCACCTGGAGCGGCTGGCCCGGTTGGTTGCGATTGGCGGGGGCGTGCTGTTGATCGGAGTCGTGTTGATGACCGTGATCAGCGTCCTCGGGCGCTATCTCCTGGGCGCCCCGATCCCCGGCGACTACGAGCTCACCGAGCTCGCCTGCGGCATCGCCGTGTTCGCCTTCCTGCCGTACTGCCACGCCAGGAGCGGCCACATCGTCGTGGAGTTCTTCACCGGCAGGTTGCGCGAGCGGCACAAGACGGCGCTGGCAACGGTGCACAATATCGCCTTCACGCTGGTTGCCGGCCTGATCACGTGGCGCCTGTTCGTCGGCGGCATGCATAAGCTGCAGGATGGCGAGACGACGCTGTTCCTGGGCATTCCGCTGCATTGGGCCTACTTCCCGGCGCTGCTCGGAGCCGGATTGCTGACCGCGATCTGCGTCCTGGTAGTCTGCCGTCACGTTCGCGCCCTGCGGCGATGACGAGCATCGGGTTCGCCGGGCTCCTGTTCGCGGTCTGCGTGGTGCTGATCGCACTCAGGATGCCGGTCGCGGTGGCGATGTTCATCGTCGGCGGCTTCGGCTTCGCCTCGCTGGCGGGATGGCCGGCGTTCCTCAATCTGCTGAACACGGCACCGTTCGGCCGGGTATCGAGCTACACCCTGTCGGTGCTGCCGCTGTTCCTGCTGATGGGCCAGTTGGCGACGCGTGCCGGGCTCAGCCGCTCGCTGTTCGATTCCGCGCGCGCCTGGGTCGGTCACCGCCGCGGCGGACTTGCCGTCTCCACCGTTCTGGGGTGTGCGGCGTTCGGCTCCATCTGCGGATCCTCGATCGCGACAGGGGCGACGATGGCGTCGGTGGCGCTGCCCGAGATGAGACGCCACGGCTACTCGGGAGCACTGGCCACCGGCACCCTGGCGGCGGGAGGAACGCTCGGCATCCTGATACCACCGTCCATCATCCTGGTGATCTACGCGGTCATCACCGAGCAGTCGGTCGGCAAGCTGTTCCTGGCCGCGCTGCTCCCGGGAGTCATCGCAACCCTCGGCTACGCGGTCGCGATCGCGGTCCAGGTCCGGCTCAGGCCCGAGTCGGGTCCGCCCGCGCCGGCGCTTCCGTACCGCGCTCGCGTGCGCAGCCTGGCCGCGGGATGGCCGGTGGCGGCGATCTTCCTCGTGGTCATCGGCGGGATCTATATTGGAGTCTTCACCCCGACGGAGGCTGCCGCGATCGGGGCGGCGGCCACCGCGCTGTTGGCGCTCGCGCTTGGGCGGTTGAGTTGGAAGGGCTTCGCGTCGAGCATCCTGGAGACCGCGCAGACCTCCGCCGCGATTTTCCTGATCCTGATCGGCGCCGAAGTGTACAACGGCTTTCTCGCGTTGTCCCAGCTCCCGGTCGGGCTGTCCGCCGCGCTCGCGTCAGCGGGGCTGGCGCCGATGGCGATCATGATCGGCATTTTGCTGATCTACCTGCTGCTCGGCTGCGTGATGGACAGCCTGGCCATGATCCTGTTGACCGTACCGGTTTTCTTTCCCCTGGTAACCGGCCTCGAGTTCGGCCTTACGGAGCCGGAGATCGCAATCTGGTTCGGGATCCTGACGCTGATCGTCGTCGAGATCGGGCTGATCACGCCGCCGATCGGCCTCAACGTCTACGTGATCAACTCGCTGGCCGACGGCGTCTCGCTCGGAGAGTCGTTCCGGGGCATCTTCCCGTTCCTGTTGGTCGATTTCGCCCGCGTCGCCATGCTCCTGGCCGTGCCCGCGACGTGCCTCTGGCTGCCGAGGCTGGAGTAGCAGCCAGTGGCGTTGTAAGCGTCAGAACATGAGACTCGACGAATCCGACCAGAGTTCCGGGGGCCGCCGCCATCCCGACGCCAGGATCCCGGTTGCCCTCAGCGCGGGCCTCGCGCTGCAGATCGCCTGCCTGGTGCTGCCCGGTGCGGTGATGATTCCGACGGTGGTGTTCCGGGCGGCCGGTCAGTCCGAGGAGGTCCTGCTGTGGGCCGTTTTTGCCTCGGTGGCGATCAGCGGGGCGACCACGATGCTCCAGGCACGGCGGATCGGCTGGTTCGGCGCCGGCTACATCCTCGCGATCGGCACCTCCGGGGCCGCCATCGCGGTCAGCATTGCCGCCCTCGCCGCCGGCGGTCCGGCGTTGCTCGCCACCATGGTCGTGGTGGTCTCCCTGGTGCAGTTCGTGTTCTCCGCGCGCCTGTCGCTGTTCCGGCGCGTCCTCACGCCAACCGTCACGGGGACGGTCCTGATGCTCACGCCGGTCACGGTCATGCCGGTGATGTTCGACCAACTGAAGAACGTGCCGAGCTTCACGCCGCCGCCGGCCGCCCCGCTGAGCGCGATAACGACCCTGGTCGTGATCGCCGGCCTCACCCTGACGGCGAAGGGACGGGTGCGCCTGTGGGCGCCGGTCATCGGGATGATCGCCGGATCGGTGGTCGCGGGCGTGTTCGGTCTCTACGACGCGCAGCGCATCGTCCGCGCTTCGTGGATCGGTATTCCGAGGCCCCCATGGCCGGCGATGGACCTGCACTTCGGGCCCCAATTCTGGGCCCTGCTCCCCGCCTTCGTGTTCATCGCCCTGGTGTGCACGATTCAGACCATCAGCGGCGCCGTCGCGATCCAGCGCGTGTCGTGGGCCGGGAGGCGGGCGGTGGACTTCCGGGCGGTGCAGGGCGCCGTGGCTGCCGACGGAGTGGGCAACCTGCTGTCCGGCCTCGCGGGCACGATGCCGCTCGGCTTCCGGCCCCATGGCGCGTCAATGGTCGAGATCACCGGAATCAGCTCGCGCCGCGTCGGCCTCGCGCTCGGCGCGGCGCTGATCGTGCTCGCGTTCGTTCCCAAGGCGCTTGCCGTGATCCTGGCGATACCGGGGCCGGTCATCGCGGCGTTCGTCACCGTCACCATGGCGACCATCTTCATCGTCGGCATGAGGGTGATCATTCAGGACGGCGTCGACCATCGCAAGGGCTTGATCGCCGGGGTCTCGTTCTGGATCGGCGTGGGCTTTCAGAGCGAGGCGATATTTCCGGGGCACGTTTCGGATCTTGCCGGCTCCCTGTTGCGCAACGGGATGTTGACCGGAGGCATCGCGGCGGTTGTCATGACCATGTTCGTGGAGTTGACCAAGCCGCGCCGCCGCCGGCTGGAGGTGGACCTCGACCCCTCCGTCCTGCACGAGGTCCGGCGATTCATCGCTGCATTCGCGTCGCGCAGAGGCTGGGACGCGGCGATGGTGGACCGCCTCGATGCCGTGTGCGAAGAGACGCTGCTGACGCTCGAGCAGCAGCGCGAGTCGGGTGCGGACACGGCACGGCGGCGTCTGCTCCTCACCGCCCGCGGTGAGGACGGCGGCGCGGTGCTGGAGTTCGTGGCCTCGACCGGCAAGGAGAACCTCCAGGACCGGATTGCGCTGCTCGGCGAGGCCGCCGCGGGAGCCATGATCGAACGGGAGGTCTCGCTGCGGCTGCTCCGTCACCTCGCCTCCTCGGTCCACCACCAGCAATACCACGGCACCGACATCGTGACCGTCCGCGTGGAGCGGCCGGCGGCGCGGATGGCCCAAGGGAAGTAGGGGCCGTTCGCGCCGTCGTGCACGCCCTCGTCAATGCCGGAACGCCCGTTGCTCGAAGGCGGGCACCGGCATGGGGGACGCCGCTACGAATCTGCGGGAATCGTGGAGACGAAGTCGTCGAAACCGGCGATGAGTTCCTTCGCCTTCGTCAGGGCGTTCTCCAGGTCCAGCAGACCGTAGCCGTACACCGCGTCGATACCCGGCTCGCCGAGGTCGCGGGCCGACTTCAGCAGCACGTAACCGATCTGTTCCGGTGTGAGGGTGGGGCACATCTGGCGCAACACCGCGGCCGCGCCGGTCACCCGAGGTGCCGCAAACGAGGTCCCGGCAAACTCCGACGCCCGGTTGTCGTCCGGAGCGACGAGGAAGGCATTACGGGCCGCGCCTGCGCGCACCGAGTGTCCGTCCGAATCGTGGGACAGAATCCAGCCTCCGTCGGCCGAAGGATCGGCGGGGCGATGATCGACGGCTCCGACGACCAGCAAGCCGCTCTTGGCGTGCATGAATCCGATCGGACGAAAGTCGTCACCCGCGTTGTCCGGACGGTAGCCGGCGTACCCCGCCACCAGGCCGCTCTGCTTGATCGCAGGTGTCGCGTTCGCCGGCGCGCCGCCCGCCAGCGCCCCGGCGGCATTGCCGCCCCCCAGGACGATGAGCTGGACAATCCTTCCCTCGGTCGAGAGATCGCTCGTGCTGCCGGACTGTTCAATGGGAAGTCGATCGGGCACATCGGGCGGGAGGGCCGTGCTGACAGATCTGTTCTGGACAAAGAACGTATAGGGGTCGAGCGGGGCGGGCCGCGAGTCGCCGCCATCCACGGCATAGACGAAGGTGGCGTTGGGCGCGTAGTGGCGCGCTATGTGGGCGACGCCGGTGCCGTGCGACCGGTCGGAGACTTCCGGCGACGGCCGGTCTTCGTCGAATTGGTCCAATATGAGGATCTGGACGCCGTCGCCGTTCCAGCCCGCCGCGTGCAGCTCCTCGAGTGCGTCCCGTTCGTCGTCGGTGAAGTCATCTGCTACGGATTCGGGATAGCTCCACTCGGTCCGCGTGGGAGCGGGCTTGCCGACGCACGCGGCGGGAGCGGCGGTTGCGGACGGCGACCACGGGCCGTCGTCGCGGGCGCTGCTCGCCAGAACCTGCACGTCGTACCGGGTGCCGTTGGTCAGCCCCTTGATGGTGATGATGTAGGGTCCCGACACCGTGCGCAGCACCTCGGCGTTCGCCCAGCCTTGCGCGGAGGGCTTCCACCGCACCTGGTAGGCGACGACTTCGACCGGCGACGCCGGCGCGGTCCAGGAAACCGTGAGCTGTTGGTGGCCCGGCGTCAGCGTCGGTCGCGCGGGGGCACCCGGTACGAGACCGTCCATGGGTTCTGCACCGTCCATCGGTGCTGCGCAGGAGGCGACGGCCAGCACGACTCCAAGCAGCACGAAGTGCCGCAGGGCGCACCAGGTCGACCCGATCAGTCGTTCCATGCCGACAGCGTACTTGAGTGCGGCCGTTGCGTCATCTGCCGGTACGCCGCCGGCGTTCCCGCGGCGCGGTATCGACGGCGACTCATTGGCGCCGCCACCGGCGTCTGAGCCCACCTCCCGCTCGATTCGCCTCCTGCTACCAGCCGATTCAGTCCGGCGCCGCGTACCGTCGCCCGCTCTGCCGCCCGGCGGCGCAGGGACTTGCGACACGCCCGAGCGGTGTCGATGCAGTCCTGAACTTCATGTACAGATATTGACCACGGACGAGGCTTCGGCGTAGCGTGGTCGAAACTGCTCATTCATTCGGAGGAACCGATGTACATCGTGGCTTACGTCACTCACAAGCCGGGGCGCGTGCAGGCAGGCAGCGAACTCCAGGACACCTTCATCGACTATCTGCGCAATCATCCAGACCATCCCGGCGTCGTCGTGCACAACGGCGGCCCGACACTGGACGACGACTCGGCGTCCATCGTGGGCCTGCTCCTGATCCTGGAAGCGCCCTCCCTGGAGGCGGCGCAAGCGTTCCTGGCCGACAGCCCATACGGCAAGGCGGACGTGTTCGCGGAGACCGAGTTCCGTCCGTGGGAGTGGAGGACGGGCCACCCCGGCTAGCAACCTCCCGCTCGCGCGACGGTCAACGTCAGCAGTCCTACTCACCGAAAACCAGGATAATCCGGATTCCAATTCCGGATTTACACGACTTCCGCGCGGAAGTAAGGTAGGGCCTATGGTTGTCCGAGAGGCAGAACCACTGGCCCGGACCCTGGCGCGCGAGTTCAAGGTCGTGGCGATCGTCGGTCCGCGCCAGTCGGGCAAGACCACGCTGGCGAGGGAGGTGTTCGCGGCCAAGCCGTACGCCAGCCTGGAGGATCCCGACCTGCTCGGGTTCGCGCAGGAGGATCCGCGTCGCTTCCTCGGCCAGTATCCCCTCAAGCGTCGCTGGAACGCCGGCAGGCAGCCCAACCTGTTCTTCTGGCGCAGCCACGGCGGCCTGGAGGTCGACCTGGTGCTGGAGCAGGGGCCGGTGCTGGCGCCGGTGGAGATCAAGTCCGGCGCCACGGTCTCCTCCGACTGGCTGCGTCCGCTGCGCCGCTGGCGCGAGCTGGCCGGCGCCGCCGGCGGCCGTCCCGTCATCGTGTACGGCGGCGACCAGCTACAGCAACGCAGCGACGCCGACATCATCCCCTGGCGGCAGTTGGCGCGGACGGATACTTGAACAGCGGGTGCGGCAGCGGGATGATGGGCGTATGAGACCGATCCGGATGCGCGTTGCCCGCTGGATTCCCGGTGGTGTGGCTCTATTTGCGGGGCTTGCCTTGAGCCTGCCGCTTGCGGCCGATCAGGCGCTGACCGTTGTTTCGTTCGGTGGGTCGTACGCGCGGGCCTGCCAGCAGGCGTACCACGAGCCGTTCACCGCCGAAACCGGGATCGAGGTGCGGCTCGAGGACTACAATGGCGGCCTGGCGCAGATCCGCGCGCAGGTGGAGACCGGCAACGTGCACTGGGACGTGGTGGACCTGAACGTGGCCGACGCGGTGCTCGGCTGCGACGAGGGGTTGCTGGAGTTCATCGATCCGGGCGACCTGCCGCCCGGCGCGGACGGCAGTTCCGTGGAGGATGACTTCGTGACCGGCACGCTCACTGACTGCGGGATGGGCACGATCTTCTTCTCCTCCATCTACGCCTACCATCCGCGCCACTTCGCGGGCGACAAGCCGGCCACGATCGACGACTTCTTCGACCTGGCGCGGTTCCCGGGCCGGCGCGGCATGCGGCGGGTGCCGAGCGACAACCTGGAGATCGCACTGCTCGCCGACGGCGTGCCGATCGACGAGGTGTATGCCACGCTCGAAACCCCGGAGGGAGTGGCGCGCGCGTTCCGCAAGCTGGACACGATCAAGGACCACATCGTGTGGTGGGAGGCGGGCGCGCAGCCGCCGCAGATGCTCGCCGACGGCGAGGTGGTGATGAGCACCGCCTACAACGGGCGCATCTTCAACGCCCAGGTGCGCGAGAACCAGCCGTTCGAGATCGTGTGGGACGGCCAGATCCTGGACAACAGCCAGCTCGTGATCGTGGCCGGCGCCCCCAACCTGGAGGCGGCGCGCGAGTTCATCGCCTTCGCCGGCAGGCCCGAATCGATGGCGGCGGTAAGCAAGTACATCTCCTACGGGCCGGTGCGCCGCTCCGGCACGCCGCTGATCGGCACCCACGTCGAGACCGGCGTGGAGATGGCGCCGCACATGCCGACCACGCCGGCCAACCTGACCCGCGCCCTGCACCACGACTGGCGCTGGTGGAGCGACCGCGGCGACGAGATGACCGAGCGCTTCGCCGCCTGGCTGGCCCGCTGAACCGCGGCCCGCCGCTGTCGTCGCGCATTGCCGGCCGGCGATTCGCCGCTGTTCGGGCGTCGGCCAGGCCCCGCCGCGGTCACGGGGCTCCGGCGGCGGGGTAGGGGCGGAACAGGTCGAGTTGGGCCGGCGTCAGGCGGGCGCGGGTGGCGGCGGTGAGGTAGGGCGGTTCGTCCATGGTGGCGATGTTTTGCGACATCATGAAGTGCGGGCCGTAGCCCACGTGCAGGGTCTTGCGCACCTGCGCGGAGCGGTTGGTGAGGCCGCCGTGGCGCAACGCCTCGGTGAAGAAGATGGCGTCGCCCGCCTTCACTTCGAGGCCGACCACGCCCGGCTCGCGGTCGGGGTCGTTGTCGTAGGGGCAGTCGAAGTTGCTCTTGTGGGTGCCGGGGACGACGCAGAACGCCCCCTGCTCGTTGCTCACGTCGTGCAGGAAGTAGACCATGCGCACCATCATGCAGTCGATGCCGTGCCGGTCTACCTGGTAGCGGTACTTGCCGTGGCCGGCGCGCGTGCCGCCGTGGTTGCTGCTCTGGTTGCCGCGGTAGCGGATGCGGATCTCGGAGTTGTTGATGGTGGGCCGTCCCTGGATCACGGCTTTGACGTAGTCCATGGTGGGCGCATGGCCGATCAGCAGGTCGAAGGCCGGGTCGGCGTTCCAGAAGTCCTCGATGATGACGGTCTTCCCTTCCTCGCGGGCGCCCTGCACGTGGTACCCGAGGTCGGAGTTGCGGTGATACTCGCGGCCCCACGGGCTGACCTTGCGCGGCGGTGCGTCGAGCCGGGCCACGGCGTGCTCCTCGAGCGCGTCGACCGCGGCCGCCAGGCTGGTCACCTGGTTCGCCGTGAGCATGTTCTCGATCACCACGTATCCCTGGCGGTCGAACTCGTAGCGTTCCATCTCGTTCACTTTGGTGCTCCGGGAGTGCGATAGAAGGCCATGCTGGCGTAGCTGACCAGCGACCCGGTGTCGGGCTGCCGGTTCTGGCCGTAGCTGAGCAGCGAGCCGCGGCATTCGGCGCCGGCCAGCAGCGGGTAGAGGGAGAACAGGCCGGACACGGCGTCCACGTTGCGGCAGTTGCCGTCGGCGTGCAGGGTGCGGGTGAGGCCGGGCGCGTCGAACCGCTCGGCGAAGCTCAGCAGGTGGCGGTCCTTCTGCTCGCAGGCGGCCGCGCCGGCGTCGTCGACGCGCTCCGGATCGCCGAACTTGGGGCCGATGTGGGCCAGGTCGACGCTCAGCAGGTAGCACGCGCGCTTGCCGCTCGCGGCCACCGCCGCCCGCAACGCTGCCATCTCGCGCTGCACCTCCGGCGCCTGCAGCGGGTCGCGACCCTCCTGCAGGTAGTGATCGACGCCGCCGAGCAGTACCGGCACCAACTCGTATGGCGGCAGGTCCGCCTGCGCCTGGATGTACTGCAGGAACAGCAGCGGAAACTCCACCGAGTGCTCGGTGCGGTGCACCCATTGCTGGTCCGTAACGTCGCGGCCGGCGCGGCGCGACCAGTCGCCGACCAAGCGGCGGTCGGTGGACGCCTCGCCGAACGGGGTGGCGTAGTCCTTGTCGCTGGCGATGGCGAAGCTGGCGCCGGGCTGGGTGCCGCCGTTGTGGGCCACGCCGAGGATGACGTACAACTCGACGGGGCGGGGCGCGCGGGCCTCCGCGGCGAGGGCGGTGAACGCCGGCGCGTAGATCTCGCCGCCGGCGCGCAGGTCGATGTGCGGACACATGATGGCGGCCAGCTCGCCGCGCGGCTGCACGTGCGAGGAGGGCGTAACGCGCGTTGCTCGGTTGTTCACGGTGAGCCGCCCGTCCCCGCCGCCGCCCTCCCTCCTGGCGAGCGCGGCGGCCGACGGGCCGCTACCGGTTGCCGCTGAGACGCCGGCTCGGTCCGCTGCTCCGGCGTCAGCGGACGGCTCGGCTTCGGTTCCGGCCGCCGCCGCGGCGAAGAAGCGGTCGAGCATCGCCGCCAGCTCGCGCTCGTCGTCCGGGTAGGCGCTGCCGGCATGCCAGGGTTGCCGCACGCGCGCGCGGGCGAACTCTTCGCACACCCGGCCGATGCGCGCGGCGGCTACCTCGTCGTCCAGGTAGCAGCGTTCACTCAGCTTGTTGAGCAGATCTCGTACCTGTCCGGCACGGATCCGGGTGCGCGGGAACTCCCGCCGCAGCGCGGCGAGTACCTGGTCGAAAGAGTGCCGGCCATCGAGCCGCGACAGGATGAACAGTCCCGCTCCACCGAGCACCAGCGGCTCGGTTGCGAACTCCAGGGGGTCGCGCACGTAGAACGAGCGCACCCCGTTCTGGTCGACCGGAATCACGTCGACGTGGCGTAAGCTCGGCAGGGCGGAGGCGGCGGGGCGGATGGCGTAACGCATGACGGTAATGGTCCGGGCGCGGTCAGCCTACACCGCCCCGCCACTCCTGTTCCGCCGGCATCCTCGCCTGGCGCGCCGCCCGCTCCGGGGCCACGCGCTCCCGCGGTGCCGTGGGGCGGAAGTCCAGCCGTTCCGCGGCGAGCGCGCGTAGCGCGGCAAGCTCGGCGAGTTCCCGGGACAGCACCTGCTCCAAACCCACGTCACCGCGTTCGAGGAAGTGCCGCACCTGTTCGCCGCTCAACTCGAGAGAGGGTCCACGCGCCATCGCGCGCCATGATGCGGCCAATCGGCGCCGATTCGCAAGATACCACCGCGGTTCCGTTGCGTCTGACCTCGCTGCCTGGCGCGGACGATCGCGCCGCGGCCGAGGCGAGGCGGCACGGTCACTCCGAAACGTGGAGGACGGCGGCGTCGATGTACGGTACCGCCCGCCGGCCGGCCGTCGAACCACGCCGTTGATCGTCCGACTGGCCTCCGACTGGCTTGCCGAGAGCGCGCTGATCTGGTTCAGTGCCTACCATGCAAGGAATTGGCAAGACGATCATCGAGCGCAACGTCGTGCTCGACAAGCTGCGCCGCGGCGAGCCGAGCGTGGGGACCTGGATCAGCCTCGGGACGCCGGTCTCGGCGGAGCTGCAGGCGCAGGTGGGTTGGGACTGGCTGCTGGTCGACGCGGAGCACAGTCCGGTCGGCTTCGACGCCATGGTGAACTGTTTCCGCGCCGCGCAACTGGGCGGCTGCGCGCCGTTCGCCCGCGTGCCCTGGAACGACACCATCTGGATTCAACGCGCCCTCGACGCGGGCGCGATGGGGCTGCTGGTGCCGATGGTGAGCACCAAACAGGACGCCGAGTTCGCCGTGAGCAACACCGTGTACGCGCCGGGGGGACAGCGCAGCTTCGGCGGCAGCCGCCTGGCCGCCTACACCGGAAGTGACTACCGGCAGTGGGTGCAGGACAACCTGGTGGTGGCGGTGCAGATCGAGACCGCCGAGGCGGTGGAGAACCTGGCAGAGATCGTGGCGGTGCCGGGAATTGACGCTTGCTACATCGGCACCTCCGACCTGATGCTGTCGCTCGGCCTCAGCGAGATGGGTGCGGAGCACGAGAAGGTCGTGCAACAGGTGCTGGAGACCTGCCGCGCCGCCGGCATGCCGTGCGGCGCGTGGTGCAACACCGGCGCCGAGGTGGCGCGCCGCATCGCGCAGGGATTCCAGTTCCTGAACTGCGGCGGCGACGCCGGCCACATGCGCGCCGGCGCAGCCGCGGACTTCGCCGCCATCGGGCTGGACGGCAACACGCCGTAGCAGTCCGGGGTGAGACCCGGTGCCGTACCGAACGCGCTGGGGCAGCCGGGAATGCGCCGCCGTTCGAATACTGCCGCCGTTGCGCCACGGGCTGCTCTCCGCAGCACGTCGCAGACCACGGCCGCGCGCCGTGCGATCGGCTTGGTCACCCCCGTTGTTGGCGCCGCTCACGACACCAACGACGCCGGCGCGGCGGTCGCGTGAGTGGACACCCGACTGTCTGAGCGGCACGGCCGGTGCGGGCGACGGCCGGCGCCGGTTGGCGCCGGTATGCCCGCGTTGTCGCGTACCGGCTGATTGCGCTACCCTGGGGCCACCCATGTCGCAAGCTACGTTGTTCGACAAGATCTGGGATCTGCATACCGTCGGCACCCTGGAAACCGGCGAGACCCAGTTGTTTATCGGCCTGCACCTGATCCACGAGGTGACCTCGCCGCAGGCGTTCCAGATGCTGGAGGAGCGTGGTCTGCCGGTGCTGCACCGGGAGCGTACCTTCGCCACGGTGGACCACATCGTGCCGACCGACCGCCAGGTGCGCCCGTTGAGCGACCCGATGGCCGAGGAGATGTACGAGGTGCTGGAGCGCAATGCCGCGCGCCACGGCATCGCCTTCTTCGGGCTGGACTCCGACTACCAGGGCATCGTGCACGTCATCGGCCCGGAGCTGGGGCTCACCCAGCCGGGCATGACCATCGCGTGCGGCGACTCGCACACCTCCACCCACGGCGCCTTCGGCACCATCGCGTTCGGCATCGGCACCACGCAGGTGCGCGACGTGCTCGCCACCCAGACGCTGGCGCAGACCAAGCCCAAGGTGCGCCGCATCCGGGTGGACGGCACGCTCGGTCCCGGCGTGTACGCCAAGGACATCATCCTGTCCATCATCGCCACGCTCGGCGTGAAGGGCGGAATCGGCCACGCCTACGAGTTCGCCGGCACCGCCATCGAAGCGCTGTCGATGGACGAGCGCATGTCGATCTGCAACATGAGCATTGAGGGCGGCGCCCGGGTCGGCTACGTCAACCCCGACCGGACCACCGCCGACTACGTGCGCGGGCGCCCTTACGCACCGAGCGGCGCGGCGTTCGCCAGGGCGGAGGAGTACTGGCGCTCGATCGCCAGCGGACCGGACGCCAGCTTCGACGACGAGGCGGTGCTGCGTGCCGAGGAGATCGAGCCGGTGGTCACCTGGGGCATCAACCCGGGCCAGTCGGTGGGCGTCTCCGACCGCCTGCCGCGCCTGACCGGCGTGGCCGCCGACGAGCGCGACACCGCCGCGGCCGCCTACCGGCACATGGGGCTGAGCGAGAACGACCCGATCGCCGGCACCCCCATCGACGTGGCGTTCATCGGTTCCTGCACCAACAGCCGGATGACCGACCTGCGCGAGGCCGCGCGCGTGGTGCGCGGCCACAGGGTGGACAAGCGCGTGAAGGCGCTGGTGGTGCCCGGCTCCAAGCAGATCGCGCAGCAGGCCGCCGCCGAGGGCCTGCCGGAGATCTTCACCGACGCCGGCTTCGAGTGGCGCGGCGCCGGCTGTTCCATGTGCCTGGCGATGAACTCCGACAAGCTGGTCGGCGACCAGGTCAGCGCGTCTTCGTCGAACCGCAACTTCATCGGGCGCCAGGGTTCCGCCACTGGCCGCACCCTGCTGATGAGCCCGGCCATGGTCGCTGCCGCCGCCGTCAACGGCGCAGTCACCGACGTGCGCCAGTTGCTCAACTGACCGGAAGGAGACGACCATGAGCGATGCCATCCGCGCGGTCACCGTGGGCCGCGCCATTCCCCTGCCGGGAAATGACATAGACACCGACCGGATTATCCCGGCGCGGTACCTGAAGAGCATTACCTTCGACGGCCTCGGGGAGGCCGCGTTCATCGACGAGCGCGCCGCCGAGCGGGCCGCCGGGCGCACCCATGCGCTCGACGACGAGCGCTGGGCGGGCGGCTCGATCCTGCTGGTGGGTCGCAACTTCGGCTGCGGCTCGTCGCGCGAGCACGCGCCGCAGGCGCTGCAGCGGTTCGGCATCCACGCCTTGGTGGGGGAGTCGTTCGCGGAGATCTTCTCCGGCAACTGCACGGTGCTGGGCATCCCCGCGGTGCGTGCCGCCGCCGCCGACATCGAGCGTCTGCAGGCGCTGGTGGAGCAGGATCCGTCCACCGCGGTGACCGTCGACCTGGAGGCGCAGACGGTCGCCGCCGGCGACCTGCAGTTTCCGGCCACCCTGCCGGAGGGCGCGCGCCACGCCCTGGTGCGCGGCACCTGGGACTCCACCACCCTGCTGCTCGCCAACCGCGAGCGGATCGCCGCAACCACTGGCCGGCTTCCCTATCTCACCTCCTTCGCCGGATGAGGTGCTGGGTCGGGCTCGCATGACGAGTAGTGGCCGGCGGACATCTTCTCGTCCTCGCGGCTTCGTCAGTTGACAATTATATCGGGCCGGTAGACCGTTCTCGGGTATGGGCATCACTCACGTAACCGCTCGGGTCGTCGATGTGGGGCGCACCAGTGTGCCCTACGAGGCGGACTTCCTCGTCGATACCGGATCGCTCCATTGTCTGGTGCCGGCGGGCGCGCTCCATCGAGCCAGGGTGGAGCCAGAAGGGCGTCGGGTGTATGAACTCGCCAGCGGCGAGCCGATCGAGTTGCAGTATGGCTTCGCGCGGGTTTCGTTCCTGGGTGACGAGACGGTGTCGCACGTCATCTTCGGAGCGGAACATGCCGAGCCGATCCTTGGCGTGGTCGCGCTGGAGAATACGGGGTTGATGGTCGACCCGATAACGCAGACCCTGAAGCGTCTGCCGGCCATGCCGCTTAAATCGACGCGTTCGGCGTCGCGCTGACGGCCCGGACACCAGGAGTAGAACATGAGCACACCGCTGAACAGCCGCAGCCGCAACATGACCGCCGGTGTCGAGCGCATGCCGAACCGCTCGATGCTGCGCGCCGTCGGCATGGAGGACGCCGACTTCGACCGCGCCCTGGTGGGCATCGCCAGCGCCGGCTCCGAGGTGACGCCGTGCAACATGCACCTGGACGACCTCGCCGAGCAGGCCAAGGCCGGCGTGCGCGCCGCGGGCGGCTTCCCGCTGCGCTACAACACGTTCGTGGTGACCGACGGCGAGGCGATGGGCCACGAGGGCATGAAGGCCTCCCTGGTGAGCCGCGACGCCATCGCCGACACCATCGAGCTGGTCACCATCGGCCATCAGTTCGACGCCATCATCGGCATCGGCGGCTGCGACAAGACCATCCCCGGCACCGTGATGCCGATGGCGCGCATGAACATCCCGAGCGTGTTCGTGTACGGCGGCACCATCCTGCCGGGCGTGTACCGCGGACGCGACGTGGACATCATCTCCGCGTTCGAGGCGGTGGGTGCGTTCAGCGCCGGCAAGATAGACGAGGAGGAGCGCGCCGGCATCGAGCGCGCCGCCATCCCCTGCCAGGGGGCGTGCGGCGGCATGTACACCGCCAACACCATGGCGTCGGCGGTCGAGGCGCTCGGCATGGCGCTGCCCGGCAACTCGTCGATCCCGGCCGTGGACCCGCGCAAGGATCAGGATCTGCGCGCCGCCGGAGAGGCGGCGATCGACTGCCTGCGCCGCGGGCTGAAGCCGCGCGACATCATGACCCGGGAAGCGTTCCTGAACGCCATCCGCATCGTGATGGCGCTCGGCGGCTCCACCAACGCCGTGCTGCACCTGCTCGCCATCGCCCACGAGGCGGAGGTCGACCTGACCATCGACGACTTCAACCCGATCGCGGAGAGCACGCCGACCCTGGCCGACCTGAAGCCCGCCGGGCGCTACGTGATGAAGGACCTCGACCAGGTGGGCGGGGTGCCGATGGTGATGCGCATGCTGCTCGACGCCGGCCTGCTGCACGGCGACTGCATCACCGTCACCGGGCGCACCATCGCCGAGAACCTGGCCGGCGTCGAGGTGCACCTCGACGGGCAGGACGTGGTGTACCCGGTGGAGCAACCGCACAAGGAAAGCGGCGGCATCCTGGTAATCAAGGGCAACCTGGCGCCGGAGGGCGCGGTGCTGAAGTCATCCGGTGTGACGGTGCGCCGCCACCGCGGGCCGGCGCGCGTGTTCGACGCCGAGGAGGGCGCCCTGCAGGCGATCCTCAGGGGGCAGGTGAACAAGGGCGACGTGCTGGTGATCCGCTACGAGGGGCCGCGCGGCGGCCCCGGCATGCGCGAGATGCTGGCCCTGACCTCCGCCATCGCCGGTGCCGGCCTGATCGCGGACGTGGCGCTGATCACCGACGGGCGCTTCTCCGGCGGCAGCCACGGCATCGTGGTGGGGCACATTGCCCCCGAGGCGCAGGCGAAAGGCCCGATCGCCGCGGTGCGGGAGGGCGACATCATCGCCCTCGACCTGGAGCACAAGTCAATCGCGGTGGAGCTGTCCGACGACGAGATCCGCCGCCGGCTCGCCGCCCTCCCGGAACGCCCCATCCCCTACACCCGCGGCGCCCTCGCCAAGTACGCCCGCCTGGTCTCCTCCGCCAGCTACGGCGCCACCACCCACTGACGCGCCCGGGGGCGTTTGATGGTCGGTTGGCAATGGCGCCGTCCGCCCGAGACAGGAACGGCGGCGAGTTGAACTGAGTAGAAAGCGCTCATGCGACCACGGCTTCGGAGCGGTGAGTATGGGGGAGATGGTGCCGAGACAGTGTTTTCCTGTGATTCCTGCGGCAACTTGACTGCTAGCGTATCCGGGCTTACCGTAAGGCGATTCTGGCGTTGTCGAACCGCCGTGCCGCCAACCATGTTTGTTGGAGTCGGTGTAAACGTTCCAACCCGAGCCGATGGGACTTGATTCATGAGCCAACCCACCAGTTTTCTTCTCAGCGATGTACGGTGTTTCGGCGGCGATCATTGGGCGAACCTGAAGCCGATCACCTTACTGGTCGGCGAAAACAGTACAGGAAAGTCTACTTTTCTTGGCTGCTACAGTGTCCTACATCAAATGCTGTCGCGGTCTTTGGTGCCTGGTGACTCGGCGAACTTCAATAAGGAACCGTTTTCTATGGGTTCATTCCGTAACATCGTTCGATCACGACGAGGTCGCGACGGGAGTATCGACGAGTTTAGTCTTGGATTCAGGTTGGCGCCCGTACGCAAGTCTGGTATGCGGCCCTTTCGTCTCCGTATCACGTTCGCAGAAGAAGGATCCGAACCTACAGTTACCTCAGTGCACTACCGGTTTGATTCAGAGTCGTTTGTTGATGTGGGGCGTAGCAGGTCTGGGGGCTCGGTGCTGCGCGTTCCTGGGAGTGAAGCGGAGCTAGACATCGGCATCGGAGATTGGGTTTTCATAATGGATTTCCTGTTTCAACCTGACCTCGCGAAGTACTTCGGTAAATCGAATGCGGTTCTATCGATAGCTGCCTACTTGTCACGTTTCTTCTCGCTACCGCGATCTGATCGACGCGCATGGCTTCCTACTCTGCACGATCTCGTGCCGATCGCTCCGTTGCGATCGAAGCCGAAACGAACGTACGATCCAGTACGTGAAACTGCTATGCCGGACGGCGAGCATATTCCAATGCTGATGATGAGGCTGGATCGAACCGACAAGAGTGGCTGGAATCTGTTGCATGACGACTTGGTCGACTTTGGCCAAGAGTCGGGTTTGTTTTCCGATATCAAAGTGAGAAGACACGGTAAGCAGATGAGTGATCCCTTTCAGTTGCAGGTCAAGGTCAGATCAGGATCATATGCAAACTTGGTTGATGTTGGCTATGGCGTGAGTCAGAGCTTGCCAATTCTAGTGGACGTTCGCAGCGAACGGCGGAGTGTATTCTTATTGCAGCAACCGGAGGTCCATTTGCACCCTCGCGCCCAAGCCGGACTGGCCGAGCTGTTTGTCGAGTCATTTCGAAAGAATCGAAATCGATTTCTGATCGAGACTCACAGCGACTACATAATCGACCGAATTCGCATCCTGGTACGCAAACAGACTATACGACCGGCTGACGTGTCCGTTCTTTACTTTGAACCTGTGGGGAATTCTGTGAAGATTCACAATATCGGCATGGACAGAGATGGTAATCTGACGGGAACGCCAGTAGGATATCGAGACTTTTTCGTACGAGAGACCGATCGGCTGTTGGGGTTCGAGTAAGTATCGCAGTTCCTGATAAATGTGTATGATTATCGATGCCAATCGTCTCGGAAGGTTTCTCGCCGATCCTGTGCATGACGATGCGGCACCGATTCGCGACTGGTTGGATCGGCGCGGCGGCCGCATTGTGTATTCGACAGGAGGCAAATTTGCTCGCGAAGTCGGCCGCGGTTTGAGAAGCAAGCTTGCTGACTACGTACGGGCAGGGAAGGCTATTCTCGTTCCACCGGAACGCTTCGCCAACGACGAAATAGGTCTTGAGCCGATAATCAGCTCGGACGACCCACATGTGCTTGCACTTGCGAGAGCGACGGGCGTTCGGCTTCTCTACACGGGAGACGGCGACCTGACCGATGACTTCAAAGACAAGCGCTTCATCAACCGACCGCGCGGTAAGGTATACTCGCGGGCGGACAACGCCGACCTGCTCACGAGGTCCGCATGCGCAAGACTGTGAGGTTGGCGTAGCTCGCGACTGGCGCGGCTTACCAGTTGGTGAAGGCGCCGTCTTCGCGGGACAGGCGGGGCGGCCAGCCGCGCGCGGTCAGGGGCGATCCGGCGGCCGCGTCGAGGTCCATGTCGACGCCGAGGCCGGGGGTGTCGGGGGCGAAGGCGAAGCCGTCCTGCCAGCCGATCTGCCGAGGGAACAGCTCGCGGGCGAACGATCCGGGGCGGCGTGGCATCTCCTGGACGCCGACGTTGGTGGACGCCATGCACAGCGCGACGCAGGCCGCCGCGCTGACCGGGCCGAGCGGGTTGTGCGGGGCGATGTCGATGTAGTGGGTCTCCGCCCAGTGGGTGATCTTGAGCGCCTCGGTGAGGCCGCCGACGATGCACAGGTCGATGCGCGCGTAGCTGATCAGCTCCTCCTCGATCACCTCCCGGAACGGCCACTTGGTAGCCCACTGCTCGCCGGCCGCGATCGGCAGCGATACGTGGCGGGCCAGGTTGCGGTAGCCCGCCGGGTTCTCGGACCGGATCGGGTCCTCGATGAAGAACGGATGGAACTCCTCCAGCCACTTGCACATGCGGATCACGTGCGGCGGGTCGAGCCGGGTGTGCGCGTCCAGGCACAGCTCTATCTCCGGGCCAACGGCTTCGCGCAGCGCGCGGGTCTGCTCTACCGCCAGGGCCACCGACTTGTGCGGATCGAGCACCGCGCTGCCGGGCGCCTCCAGGACCCCAGAGGTCTCCGGCTGGCCCCAGCGCACGAACCGCCAGCCTTCGTCGACCTGCCGGCGGGCGTTGTCCACCAGGGCCTGCGTGGTCGCTCCCTGCGAGTGCGGGTAGCACACCACCTTGTCGCGCACCGGGCCGCCGAGCAAGCGGTACACCGGCATGCCGGCCGCCTTGCCCTTGATGTCCCACAGGGCGATGTCGATGGCGCTGATGGCGCAGGCGTACACCTTGTCCGCGGGGAAGAACCCGCCGCGGAACATCAGTTGCCAGAGGCGCTCGGTTTGCCAGGGGTCGGCGCCGACAACCAGTTCGCTCAGGTGATCGACGGCCTCGGCGATAGCCCCCGCCCAGTTGCGGATGCCCGCCTCCCCGAGCCCGTGGATGCCGGCGTCGGTGTCGACTCTGACGATGAAGTAACCGCGCCCCTCGTCGTCCTGGACCGGAAAGCTCCTGACCTGCGTTACCTGCACGCCACGAATGGTAGCGCACTCGGGCGGCACGGTGCACGCGGGCGCTCAGAGTGAGCTCCGGGAGATCGCCGAGGGACGGGAAGGGCGTGAGTCATGGAGGTGGCGGACCTGTGGTATGCTGTGATGGCATGGAGGACAGCCCATGGCCAGCCCGCCGCTCGCTCCCGCCAAGGTTCACTACCCCTCATCCGACGGCAAGCCGATGGCGGAAAGCGATTTTCAGCGCACCCCGCTGACCTACGCCGTGGACCGGTTGCGGCAGCACTTTCGCAGCCGCCGCGACGTGTACGTTTCCGGCAACCTGCTGCTGTACTACGAGGAGGGCAATCCGCGGGCGGTGGTGGCGCCGGACGTGTTCGTGGTGCTGGGCGCGCCCAACGCCGACCGTTCCATCTACCGGCTGTGGGAGGAGCCCAAGGGGCCTGACTTCGTGCTGGAGATTACCTCGCGCACGACGTACCGCGAAGACCAGGGACGCAAGCGCGAGTTGTACCGGTCGCTCGGCGTGCAGGAGTACTGGCAATACGACCCGACGGGCGACTACCTGGAGCCGCGGCTGCAGGGCCTGGAGTTGAGCGCGGGGGAGTATCGGCGGCTGCCCGGGAGGGAGTTGGCGGATGGCACGCTGGCGCTGGCGAGCGCGGTGCTGGGGCTGGAGTTGCGGCTGACCGAGCGCGGGCTGCGGTTCCACGACATTGAGACCGGAATGGATCTGCCGAACCTTGCGGAAACAGACGAGGCGCGGGAGCGTGAGCGGCAGGCGCGGGAGCGTGAGCGGCAGGCGCGGCACGCGGCAGAGAAGCGCCTCGCGGAGGAGGCGGCAGCGCGCGAGCAGGAAGTCGCAGCGCGCGAAGCCGCTGAAGCAAGGGTGGCCGAGCTGGAGGCCTTGTTGCGCCGGCAGCGCGGCAGCGAGCCTGGTCAGGAGGGGAATCGAGCGGCACCTCGGTAGGGCGACGTCCCAGTGTCCCTCGGGAAATGGGTTGGCACCGTAGCACCATCCTTTCCTTGCGGACCGCTCGTAGCGCGATGCCCGGCTCGCTCCAGGCCGGCGCACGGCGGGACGGCGGGCGGGCAGCGTTGATAATCGCCTCGGCGTAGGGGAACCGTACCGGTGCGCATGGGTGAGGCGAAACGCGACGTGTGCGTCGATTTGTGCGTGCGCGGTGCTGAACTGCTGGTGACGATGGATGGCTGCCGCCGTGAGATTCCGGGCGGCTGGGTGGCGATCCGCAACGGCATGATCAGCGCGCTCGGTTCGCCGGGGCGAGAGCCGGCAGCGGACCGGGTGGTGGACGCATCGGGCTGTCTGGTCACGCCGGGCCTGATCAACACCCACCATCACCTGTACCAGAACCTGACGCGCGCGTTCGCGCCGGCGCTGAGCGGCAACCTGTTCGACTGGCTGCGCGCCCTGTACCCGGTGTGGAAGCGACTCGACGAGGAGGCGGCGTACGTTTCGGCGTGGGTGGGACTGTGCGAGCTGGCGCTCGGCGGTTGCACTACCTCCACCGACCACCTATACCTCCACCCGCGCGGCGCCGGCGACCTGATCGGCGCCGAGATCGCAGCCGCGCGTGAACTCGGATTCCGGTTCCACCCCACGCGCGGGTCGATGAGCCTGTCGGTGAAGGACGGCGGCCTGCCGCCCGACGAACTGGTGCAGGATGAGGACGAGATCCTGGCCGACTCGCAGCGGCTGGTCGCTGCGCACCACGATCCCGCCCCGGGGGCGATGGTGCGCGTCGCGCTGGCGCCGTGCTCGCCGTTCTCGGTCACCCCGGAGCTGATGCGGCGCACCGCCGAGCTGGCGGAGCGGCTGGACGTGCGCCTGCACACCCACCTGGCGGAGGATCGGGACGAGGACGGCTACTGCGCGGCGGCGTTCGGCTGCCGGCCCGTCGAGCACTTCGAACGGGTCGGCTGGGGCTCCGGCCGCGCCTGGGTCGCGCATTGCGTGCACCCCAACCCGGCGGAAATCGCACGACTGGGGAGCTGGGGGACCGGGGTCGCGCACTGCCCGAGTTCCAACCAGATTCTCGGCGCCGGGCTGGCGCCGGTGCGCGAACTGCGCGACGCCGGCGTGCCGGTCGGGATCGGGTGCGACGGCTCGGCGTCCGCGGACAGCGCGTCGCTGTGGCTGGAGACGCGCGCGGCCCTGCTGCTGGCACGGCTGCGCGGCGGGGCGCAGGCGATGAGTGCGCGCGGGGCGCTGGAGATGGCGACGCTCGGCGGGGCCGCCTGCCTCGGCCGCGACGACATCGGTGCGCTGGAACCGGGCCGGGCCGGCGACCTGGTGGCGTGGCCCTGCACCGCTTCCGCGGGCGTCAACTTTGCCGGCGCCCTTTCCGATCCGGTCGAGGCGCTGCTGCGCTGTGGTCCGGTGACCCCGCGCCACACCATCGTAGCGGGCCGACCGCTGGTCGCCGAAGGCACTCTCACGGTCGCCGGCGTTGAAGAGATGCTGCACCGCCACCGGCGCATCGCCGCGGAGTGGCTGGCCGCTGCCGGACCCGCGAAGTGACGTTCGCAGTATCCCGGCACCGGGCGAGCCGCTTGATCAGCGCCTGCCGACCGGGCCTATAGTGCGCGCCACGACATGGACGTGATCGAGTATACCATCCACGGCATTCCCGCAACTCTCGACGCGGCGTTGCGGCGGCGGGCGCGGAAGCGCGGAGCGAGCCTCAACCAAACGGTGATCGACGCCCTGGCCGCCGCACTGGGAGTGGCAGAGGGGGGCGTCGAACCGCGTTCGGACACTCCGGCTCACGCCGACGCAGAGCTTCCGCCCGGGATCGAGCAGGATGTTCTTGACGAAGGGGTCTGGCTCTAACCCGCGCTCACCCGACCAGGTCGAACGGGGCGATTCCGGAACCGGGGGCTGACTAACCGGACTTGCTGTCGAGGTAAGCTACCACCTTCTTCAGGGTGTTGAGTTCGGCGCATTGGTCGGGCGAGAACTCCACGCCGTATTCTTGTCCGATCACCTTGGTAAGCGCGACGACATCGGTTGACGGCACGCCGGCCTCGGTGAGGCTTATGTCGAGGTCGTCGGGGAGATCGATGGGCTTGCCGTCCACTTCGATATTCTCGGTGACCAGTGTCCTGATCCGTTCCGCTGTTGAGGCCATTGTCGTAACTCCTTACTCGTTCGTGTCCCTTGCAGGACCAGGATACTGTGTCCTGTGGGGCCGAGGCGAGTCAAGAGGTCCGCGAGCCGAGGGGAGCCGAGGATGAGCCGAAGGAGACACCCGTTCAGGCGAGCCGGCGGCCGATCGCGTCGGTTGCGGCCGGCGGGTCGTGGCGGATCAGCCGCCCGCCGGCATCGGCCAGGATCCGCTCGCGCGCGGTCGCGGCACGCTCGGGCAGCCGTTCGGCGACGTTGTTCCGGCAGCGGGGGTCGGCCTCGAGGTCGAACAGCCGCGGGCCGGTGAAGTCGAGGCCGCTGAAGAACCAGGTGCTCCGGTCGCGGTACCACACGAAGTTGCCGTAGCGGCAGGTGAGGTAGTCGGAGCCGGCGTAGGCGCCGTCGCCGGCCGCGCGCAGGCTCAGCCCGTCCAGGGGTAGCCCGCGCAGACCTGCCGCATCTGCCACCGTGGCCGGAATGTCCGCGGTCGAGGCCAATTGGTCGCACGCGGAGCCGGCGCCGCGTCCGTCCGGCAGGCGCAGCAGCAGCGGGATCTCCATGGTGCCGGGATACATCCAGCCGGCCGGCTTGCCCACGATGCCCTCCGGGTTGTCGGCGAAGTTGGTGCCGTGGTCGCTGAAGAACAGCACCAGGGTGCGGTCCGCGATGCCGAGCCGGTCGATGGTATCCAGCAGCCGCCCGCACCAGTGGTCGACCATGGTGACCAGGCCGGCATAGTTGGCCCGCACGCTCGGCAACTGGGCCTCCAGTTCGGGCACGTCGGCCAGCGGTCCGTAGGGCACGCTGAGCCAGACCGGCTCGCGCTCGGCGCGGCTGCCGTACAGGTCGTAGTAGTGCAGCGGCGCCTCCCAGGTCTCGTGCGGAGTGAAGCTGTCGACGTACAGGTAGAGCGGCTTGCCGCCGCCGGCGTTCTGCTCCAGGAAGCGCTGCGCCCAGCGGAAGGTGCGTGCCGTTGGCCACTGTTCCTCGGGCCCCTGCGGGCGCACGTTGACCAGGTGGCGGCGGGCGATCCGGCTTCGGTAGCGCGGTAGCAGCGCCGGGTCGGCCATGGACTCGGCGCCGAGCCGGTCCTCGGCCTGGCCGCGCACGAACTGCCACTGGCTGAAGCCGCGGGTGAAGTTCATGCCTGGCACGAAGTAGTGGGGCACGTCGGCGACGAAGCCGGTGTGGTAGCCGGCCGCGTCGAGCGCCTCGGCCACGGTAGGCTCGTCGCGGGCAAGTGGCTGCCAGCCGGGGAGGTACACGTTGTCCCACGGTACCGGCCGGTAGTCGGCGAACGGATACACGCGCCGTCCGCCGTGCACGGTGCGCCGCGTCGGGATGGTGGGCAGCGCCTCGGGATGGGCGCGCGTGAAGCGGATCGACTGCGCGGCCAGCCGGTCGATGTTGGGTGTGCGCATGGCGCCGTTGCCGTAGCAGCCGAGGTAGGCCGGACGCAAGGTGTCGGCGGCGATGACCACGATGTGCGGGCGCCGCGGTTCGGTCATGCGCCGAGCATCACCCTTACGGCGCGATTCTGCAACCGGGTTCCTGATAGGATGGACGAACGGAGGGTGACATGATGCAGCCGGATGCAAGTCCCCGTAGTCGAAGTGTGCGCGCCGGTGGTGCCGAGCCCGTCGCGATCGTCGGCATGGCGTGCCGGTTTCCCGGCGCCGACGGCCCGGCCGAGTTCTGGCGCCGGCTCGCCGCCGGCGCGGACCTGGTCAGCGAGGGCGAGCCCGGTTCCGGGGTGGGGCGGGTGGGCCGGCTGTTCCCGGACACCGCCGAGCGGCGGCCGGCGTGCCGGTTCGGCGCCTACCTCGACGACCTGGAGCTGTTCGACGCCCCGTTCTTCCGCATCTCGCCGGTCGAGGCGCAGATGCTCGATCCGCAGCAGCGGCTGATGCTGGAGACGAGCTGGCGCGCGCTGGAAGACGCCGCGATCGACCCGGAGCGCCTGGCCGGCAGCCGCACCGGGGTGTACGCCGGCATCAGCAACAACGAGTACCGCAGCCTGATCATGGAGGCGAGCGACACCTCCGAGCCGGCCGCGAGCCTGTACACGGTCACCGGCACCTCCTACAACACCGCGATCGGGCGGGTGGCTTTTGCCCTGGGGCTGGAAGGGCCGGCGATCGCCGTGGACACCGCCTGCTCATCGTCGCTGGTCGCGCTGCACCAGGCGGTGTCGGGCCTGCAGGGCGGCGAGTCTGATCTTGCGCTGGCCGGCGGCGTGCACACCATCCTGTCGGGGCGGCTGCTGGAGCTGCGCGCCAACGCCGGCATGCTGTCGCCGGACGGCCGTTGCAAGACGTTCGACGCGGCGGCCAACGGCTACGTGCGCGGCGAGGGTTGCGGCATCCTGGTGCTGAAGCGGCTGGCCGATGCGGAGGCCGACGGCGACCGCATCTGGGCGGTGGTCCGCGCCACGGCGCTGAACCAGGATGGGGCGAGCCCGGGCCTGACGGTGCCGAGCGGACCGGCTCAGGAGCGGGTGATCGAGGCGGCGCTGCGGCGCGCCGGCATCGAGCCGGCGGACGTGGACTACGTGGAGGCGCACGGCACCGGCACCGAGGTTGGCGACCCGATCGAGGCCAACGCCACCGGGGCGGTCTACGGCCGCGGCCGCGATCCCGACCGGCCGCTCCTGATCGGCTCGGTGAAGACCAACATCGGCCACCTGGAGTCGGCGGCGGGGGTCGCCGGAGTGATGAAGGTAGTGCTGGCGATGCAGCAGGGAGTGATCCCGCCGCACCTGCACTTCCGCAACCCGAGTCCGCAAATGGATTGGGAGCGGCTCCCGCTGCGCGTCACCGCGGAGGCCACGGCGTGGCCGGTGCATGCCGGGCATCCGCCGCTCGCCGGGGTGAGCGGCTTCGGGTGGTCCGGCACCAACGCGCACGTGGTGCTGGAAGGGGCCGCGGCCGCGAACGGCCGCGGCGCCGTGGAACAGGGCCACTGGGCGTGCGGGCCGGCTCGACCGATTGCCGTGGCGATGCCGAAGCCGGTCGCGGAGGTTCCGGGGGTCAGCGACGGCATCGCGGCACGCGCGGCGCGCTTGTTGCCGCTGTCGGGCAAGTCGGAAGCAGCGCTTCGCGACCTTGCGCGCGCGTACCTGGGCTGGCTCGACGACCATGGCGAGGAGGTAGCCGCGCGCGGGAGCGCGGCCGATGCGCCGTTGTCCGACCTGGCGTGGACGGCGAGCGTGGGGCGCGGCCGCTTCGCCTACCGTGCCGGTGTCGTGTTCCGGGATGCCGCCACGCTGCGCGAGGGGTTGTGCGCGCTGGCCGACCCGGGGGCGGGCGCGCCGCCTTCCGCGCCGGTGGCCGCGCCGCCGAAGGTGGCGTTCGCGTTTACGGGACAGGCCAGCCAGTGGCCCGGCATGGGCGAGACGCTGTACGCGAGCGAACCCGTGGTGCGCGCGGTCCTGGATCGGTGCGACGCGCTGCTGCGCGCCGAGCGCGGCGCCACGCTGCTGGACGTGATGTTCGGTCGCCCCGGTGCGGCCGGCGGGCTGGACGAGCCGGCGTGGAAGCAACCGGCGATCTACGCACTGGAGTGTGCGCTCGCCGCCCTCTGGGGGAGTCTGGGCATCGTACCGGAGGTGGTGGTCGGGCACAGTCTCGGTGAGATCGCGGCGGCGCAGACGGCATGCGTGTTCAGCCTGGAGGATGGGCTGCGTTTCGCCGCCGCGCGCGGCGCGCTGATCGGGGCCCTGCCGGAGGCGGGCGCCATGGCGGTGGTGTTTGCACCGGCGGATCGGGTTGCGGCGGCAGTGGCGGACCACAACGCGTCGGCCGCGGGGACCGGGTTGTGCGTGGCCGTCGACAACGGTTCGAACCAGGTGGTAAGCGGGCCGGCGGCCGATGTGGCGGCGCTGCTGGAGCGGTTCGAGGCGGGACAGGTGCGGGTACGGCTGCTGCGCAACAGCCCCGCCTACCACAGCGCGCTGGTGGAGCCGGCGCTCGATGGCCTGGAGGTGGCGCTGCAGCGGGTCGCGTTCGCGGCGCCCTCGATTCCCCTGGTAAGCAACCTGAGCGGCCGCCTGCTGGAGCCTGGTCGCGTCCCCGACGGCGCCTACTGGCGCCGCCACGCGCGCGAGAAGGTGCAGTTTCGCCAGGCCGTCGAGACGCTGGCCGAACTGGGCACGGAGGCGTTGATAGAGATTGGTCCGCACGCGGTGCTCGGGCCGATGGCCTCGCTGGCGTGGCCGCCGGCGGCGGGCGGCCCGCCGGCGGTGCTGGCCAGCCTGCGCCGGCCGTCCCGCGATACCCCGCCCGAGGAGGTGGAGGGCGCGTTCACGGCGGCGGTCGCGGGCGCCTGGGAGGCGGGGCTGCCGGTGCGGCTCGATGCGCTGTTCGCGGGCGAGGAGCGGCGCCGGATCTCGCTGCCGGGCTACCCGTTCCAGCGCCGCGGCACTGGATCCCCACGGCCCGGCGGCGCCGTGCCGGCGCCGGCCACCCGTTGCTGGGCGAGCGGCACGAGTCGGCGCGCGGCGAGGTGGCGTTCGACACCGAACTGCTGGCCGGCGAACCGGCGTGGCTGAGCGACCACCGGGTATTTGGGCGGCTGCTGGTACCGGGAGCGCTGTACGGGGCGATGGCGGTTTCGGCCGCGGTCGCCGAGGGAGGCGGCGCGGCGACGGTAGCGGAGATGCAGTTGCAGAGCCCGCTGCTGCTCCCGGAAGGGGACGCGGCCGACGGGTCAGAGGCGGTGTCCGGTCGCAAGGTGCAGGTGTTGCTCGACCCACCCGAAGACGGGGCGCCGCGGCGCGCGCAGATTCTCAGCAGGGGGGTGGACGAGGAAGGCTGGACGCTGCACGCGGAGGCGCAACTCTCCTCGGCGGCGGCTGGACGGCCGCCTGACGGCGGGCGGCGGGTCGACCTGGACGCACTCAGGGCGAACATGGCAGCGGTCGACGTCGCCTCCCTGTACCGCGCCAAGGCGGGTGCCGGTATCGAACTCGGGCCGGCGTTTCGCACGCTGCAGGCGGTGTGGTCGCGGCCGGGCGAGGCGGTGGCCGAGGTGGTGCTGCCTGCCGCATTCGCAGCCAGCGGCCTGGACGTGCATCCGCTGCTGCTGGACGGCTGCTTTCAGGTGATGGCGGCCGCGCGCAGCCAGGAGGGCGCCGCCGGACGCACCACCTACCTGCCGTTCGGCTGGCAGCGGCTGTGGCTCGCCGGCACGCTCCCGGAGCGGCTGATCTGCCACGTGCGCATGGCGGGGCGGGCGGGCGAGCCGAACGAAGCCGACATCGACGCGACGGGCGCCTCGACGGAGACTGCACCGGCGGCGCCGCCCGAGGTGTTGACGGCCGATGTGCGCATCCATGACCCGGGTGGGACCCTGATCGGCGAGTTGACCGGCTACCTGGTGAAGCGGGCGACGCGAGCGGCATTGCTGTCCGCGGTGGAAGGCGTGCAGGATCTCCTGTACGAGGTGGTGTGGCGCGACCGCGCCCTGCCGCCCGGGTTGCAGCCCGCCGGCTTTCTCACCGCGCCGTCCGCCATCGCCGCCGGGCCGTTCACCTCGTACCTGGCGGCGGAACAGGTGAGCGCCGAAGGCCGGGCGGCGCTGTTGGCCGACCTGGAGCGGTTGGCGCGCTGCTATGCCCTGGCCGCCCTGGACAAGCTGGGCTGGCGACGATCGGCGGGTGAATCGGTCGACGCCGACGGTTTGCGGCAGCGCCTGCAGGTGAGCCCCGAACATGCGCGCCTGTTCCGGCGCATGCTGGAGATGGTGGCGCGCGCCGGAGTGTTGGACGTGCTGGACGAGCAGGACGGTCGCTTCGTCGTCACGGTCGGCTCCGGCGAGCCGCTGCCGGACGACCTGCCGCCGGATCCGGAGCAGTTCGCCGCCGCGATGGCCGGGCGCTACGCGCATGGGGCCAACGAAATCGGACTGTTCCGGCGCAGCGGCGGCGCCCTGCCGGACGTGCTGCGCGGGAATGCGGATCCGTTGACCCTGCTGTTCAGCAGCGGCGAGCCGAGCGCGGCCGACCTGTACCGCAAGGCGCCGGTGGCGCGCGCCGCCAACCGGATGCTCGCCGACGCGATCGCGGCGCTGCTGCGCGGCCTGCCGGAGGGCCGGCGGCTGCGGGTGATCGAGGTGGGGGCGGGGACCGGCTCGGCTACGGCCGCGGTGCTGCCGGAACTGCCGGCCGGCCGCTACGACTATACCTACACCGACATATCGGCGGGATTCTTCGCGGAGGCGGAGGCGAGCTTCGGCGGCGGCGAGGCCGCGATCGAGTACCGGGTACTGGACATCGAGCACGATCCGGTTGCGCAGGGGTTCGACGCCCACGGCTACGACCTGGTGATCGCCTCCAACGTACTGCACGCCACCCGCTACCTGCACGAGACGCTGGCCCACTGCCGGGCGCTGCTGGCGCCGTCGGGGCAGTTGGTGGCACTGGAGAACCTGCGCGGCCAGGGTTGGCTGGACCTGACCTTCGGGCAGTTGGACGGCTGGTGGCGGTTTGCCGACCACTACCGTCCGCACCACGCCCTGGCCAGCCCGGAGGTGTGGCGGCGGGCGCTCGGCGACAGCGGGTTCACCGACGCCGCGGTGCTGGGCGTGCCGCGGTCGGATGCCGTCGAGCAACCCGACCGCGGCGTGATCGTGGCGCAGGGACCCGCCGAGGTGGCGGAGCAGCCCGGCGCGTGGGTGCTGGCCGCCGACCGCAACGGGTTCGCCGCGCGGCTTGCGAGCGAGCTGGCGGCGCGCAACCAGACCGTGGTGCTGGCGACTGCCGCGGGCGCCGGCGGCGATGCGCCGGACGGCGGCGGGGTGCCCGCGGTGGCCGTGGAGATGGAGCGGCGCGATGCGTGGCGGGAACTGTTGGCAGCACTGCCGGGCGACGTACCGCTGGCCGGGGTGGTCCATCTCGCGGCGCTGGACGGTCACGGCGTGCGGGCGACGACCGCCCAGATGGCACAGGACACTCAGCGCGCGGCGGCTAGCGCCCTGGCTCTGGTACAGGGGCTGGCCGATGCCGACCTCACTCCGTCGAAGGGCGTGTGGTTCATCACGCGCGGCGCCCAGGTGCTGGAGAAGGAGCGCGCCGGCGAGCTGGCCGGCGCCACGCTGTGGGGCGTCGGCAAGGTGATCGCCCGCGAGGCGGCTCAACTGCAGCCGTGCATGATCGATCTCGACCCGGAACCGGAGGCGCCCCCCGCCGACCTCGCCGAGGAGCTGCTCTATCCGGATCGTGAGACCCACGTAGCCTACCGCGCCGGACGCCGGCAGGCGGCCCGCCTGGTGCGCGCGGCAGCCGTCGAGCGGCTGCCGCATCCCGAGCAGGGTGGCTGGCTGCTGGAGCCGGACCCCGCGGGCGTGCTGGAGGGCCTGCGCATCGATCCGCTGCCCGGCTGTGCGCTGCAGCCGCGCGAGGTGCGCCTGGCGGTCGAGGCGGCGGGACTCAACTTCTGGGACGTGTTCCGGGCGATCGGGCTGGTCGACGCGGGACTGCTCGGCGGCGAGGCCTGCGGGCGGGTCCTGGAGGTGGGCTCCGCGGTGACGGAAATCGAGCCGGGCGACCTGGTGGTCGCCCTGGCGTTCGGTACGTTCGGCTCGGAGGTCGTGACCAGGGTCGAGATGGTGGCGCACGCACCGGCGGGCTTTCCGGTTGCCGAGCTGGCGACCATGCCGACAGCGTTCGTGTCGGCGCTGCTATCGTACGACGAGGCAGGGTTGCAGGCCGGCGAGCGGGTGCTGATTCATGCCGGCGCCGGCGGCGTCGGGCTGGCGGCGATCCAGTTGGCGCAGGCCGTCGGCGCGGAGGTGTTCGCCACCGCGAGCGCTCCGAAGCAGGCCTACTTGCGTTCGCTCGGCGTGCGGTACGTGTTCGACAGCCGCTCCACCGCGTTCGGGCGCGAGGTTCTCGACGCCACCGGCGGCGCCGGCGTCGACGTGGTGCTCAACAGCCTCACCGGTGAGGGGTTCATCGACGCCAGCCTCTCCTGCCTGGCCCGCGGCGGCCGCTTCGTGGAGCTGGCGCGCGTGGACATCCTGAGCGAGGAGGAGATGGCGGCGGCGCGGCCCGACGTCTCCTACACCATCCTGAAGCTGGACGTGCTCAAGGAGCACCACCCGGCGGTGCCCGGCGACGCGCTGCGACGAGTGATGGCGCGGCTGGCGGCGGGCGAGGTGCGCCCGCTGGTGTACAGCCGCTGGCCGTTGACCGAGGCGGGGCCGGCGATGGGTTTCATGCGCGCCGCGCGCCACCTTGGCAAGATTGTCCTCGCCGCGTCGCCGCTGGAGCGTGGCCGGCTGCGGGCAGGCCGAACCTTCCTGGTGACCGGCGGCCTCGGCGGCATCGGCTGCGCGGTGGCGGGCTGGCTCGCCGACCGCGGCGCCGAGGCGATCGTGCTGAACGGACGGCGCGCACCGGCTCCCGATGCCGAGGAGGCGATCGCGGCACTCCGTGACCGCGGGGTCACGGTACGGGTCGAGATCGCCGATGTCACCGACAGCGAGGCGGTGGACGCCATGCTGGCACGGATCGACCGTGAGTTGCCGCCGCTCGGAGGCGTGATACACAGCGTCGGCGTACTGGCGGACGCGGCGCTAAGCAACCAGAGCTGGGAGACGTTCGAGCAGGTGCTGTGGCCGAAGATGCTCGGAGCGTGGCATCTGCACCGCGCCACCGAGCAGCGCGAGTTGGAGTTGTTCCTGTTGTTTTCGAGCATCGTCGGCACCATGGGCAACGCCGGGCAGGCCAACCACGCCGCGGCCAATGCATTCCTGGACCAGCTCGCCGCGCACCGGCGCGCGCGCGGCCTGCCCGGCCAGGCGATCGCCTGGGGGGCGTGGTCGGGACTCGGTGAAGCGGAGGAGCAGCGCGAGCGCATCGCCCGGCAGCGATCGGCGTTCGGCGGCGGCTGGTTCACCCCGCAGCAGGGCCTGCGTGCCCTGGACCGCCTGGTGCGCGACGACCCCGCCACGGCGGCGGTCATGGCCATGGACTGGCCGGTGTTCGCGGAAGCGGTCGAGCAGCGGCCGCCGTTGCTGGAGGAATTGCTGGCGGCCGCCGCCGATCCCGACGACGACACCGCGAACGAGGCTGACGACCTGCCCGGCCGCGTGCGCGCGGCGCCGGCGGCGGAACGCGAGGGGCTTCTGGTGGCGTTTCTGCAGCGCGAGGTGCAGGCGGTACTGCGGCTGCCGTCGGCTCCGGCGCCGGAAGTCGGCTTCTTCGAACTGGGCATGGACTCGCTGATGGCGGTGGAACTGCGCAACCGGCTCAACCGGGCATGCGCGGACGCCTACACCGCACCCAACACGCTGGTGTTCGACTACCCCGACATCGCCACGCTGGCTCGCCACCTTGCGGCCGCGCTCGGTGACGGAGCGGAGTCCGGAAGCGCAGCCGCCGCCAGCGATCCCGCCGCCAGCGAGGCCGCCGGCGGCGGCAAGGCCGATGGCGCCGGGCTGCCTGTCGAGGCCGTGGCAGCCGACCCGGCGCCGCCG
>JAPPGB010000027.1:2597-32825 GCA_028821475.1 Spirochaetaceae bacterium | reverse complement strand
GGTTGCCGGCAAGGTCTCGCAGCGACCCGTCGGTACCATCGGCCCGGCGCAGGTACTCAAGCTCGTTGCCGTTCAGACCCTCCTGCGTCCGCGGGTTGCCCGCGCCCAGCCCCACCGTCGCCGTCTCGCCGTCTATCGTCACCGGGCCCGAGGCACGGATGATCCAGGCACTCGTCTTCGAGACCAGCACCTTTACCTTGAACCAGCCCCCGGTCGAGTCCGGGTCCAGCGCCTCGCTGAAGGTGAGCGTCACCGTCGCGCCGTCGATCTCGCCCCGCAGCAGCCGCGGCGCCACCGCGTCCACCTTGTGCGCCGGGTCGTGCGCGAGGCCCGCGTGCCCGAGCGCCGCGTCGGCCTGCGTCGCAACCGACCTGATGGCGCCGCCGTCGAGCTCCAGCGTGTCCGCGAGCACCGCGACGCCGGCGGGCGCCTCGTCCGGCGCCGCCGCCGTCCAGGCGAAGGTCAGCGTTGCCGTGCCGGTGCCGTCCTCGTAGGCCGCCCAGCGCTCGCCCGCGCCGTCGTCGCCGCCGAGATCGAGCTTCAGCCGCGGCGTGCCGTCTTCCGTGCCGACCGCCACCGCCGCGTCGAAGGTCACCGCCACCCGCACGGCGTCGCCCGCCGCGTAGGTCGCGTCGTCGCCCGGATCAGATGACACCGCGACCGCCGTCACCGCCGGCGCTCCAGCGCCGACCACGGTCTCCGTGGCGAACGGCGCCGCCCCGTTGCCGTCCTTGTCCTTCAGCCCGGCGCCCGAGCGCGGCTGGCGACCCGGCGCTCGGGCTGTCGGCGCAGGTGGCGGCACGCGGGTTGCTGACCGGTGCGTTCGACGGCTTCCGCGACCTCGGCCTGTCCGGTTCGCTCGCCTGGGACCCCGACCCGACCTCCGACCGGGGGCCGTCGCTGACGGTCACCCAGACCGCCGGCGCTACGGCCACCGGCGGCGCGGATGCGCTGCTCGGCCGCCAGACGCTCTCCGACCTTACGGCTAACGACAACGGCTTCGAGAACCGGCGTCTGCAACTCAGGCTCGGCTACGGCTTCCCGGCGTTCGGCGACCGCTTCACGATGACGCCGGAACTCGGGGTCGCGCTCTCCGACGCCGCGCGCGAGTACCGGCTCGGCTGGCGGCTCGGGCCGGCGCCGGGCGGGGCCTCGTCGTTCGAGCTCGGCGTCGAGGCGACCCGGACCGAGCCCGCCAACGACGCCGGGCCGGAGCCCGAGCACGGGGTCCGGCTACGACTGAACGTGCGGTTCTGACGATGCGGTCGCTTTCGCGGAGTTCCGGTTCCATCGAGTTCCCGCGCACCTTGAGGATGCGCAAGCCCTGCCGCCCAACGCCCCCAACGCCGACCACGACCTGCTCGGCAAGGCGCCGCACTGCTATCGACTCAATAGCGCTCATAGACCAGGCGTCCTCGTTCACGGATGGAGGCGGCGTAGGCGGGTGCGCCTTCTCCAGCTGGACGAGATCCAGTTCGAACCCGGTCATTTCGCTGGCCTCCCGGTAGAGCGCCAGGAACTGGCAACAGTATAGCACTCGCTCCGGCGGCCGCCAGCGCGAGCCGGCGGAGCGGGTTCCAGCGGGCGGGATGCGGGATGCCGGGCGTGGCGACTTGCCGCCGTTACGCGGGGACCGGGGCGGCGGGTTCGAGCAGCCCGGCGGCGCGCAGGTCGGTCCACAGGGCCGGCGGGGTTACGGCGCGGCTGCCGGCGAGCGCCTGGTCCAGCTCGGCGGGGCTGCAGGCGCCGAAGATCAGGGAGGCGATGGCGGGCTGCGCGGCCACGAACTGCACGGCGGCGTGGGCCAGCTCCACGTCGTGCCGGGCGCACACCTCCTGCAGCCGGCGGGCATGGTCCAGCAGCGGCCGGGGCGCGGGCTCGTAGTTGTAGCGCGCGCCGTCGCCGGGGCCGGTGGCCAGGATGCCGCTGTTGAAGATGCCGGCTCCCATCACCGGCCGGCGCGCCTGCCGCTGGCGGTCCAGGAACGGCAGCGCGGTCTGCTCCAACAAGGTGTAGCGGCCGGCCAGCAGCACGCAATCGAGGTGGTCGACGAACGGCTCCACCATGTGCCAGTGGTTGACCCCGGCGCTGACCGCGCGGATCAGGCCCTGCTCGCGCCAGCCGGCGACCAGCGGCAGGATTTCGCTCAGTACCTGCTCGGCGAACCCCTCCGGCTCGTGCAGGTGCAGGACGTCAATGCGCTCGATGCCGAGGCGGCGCAGGCTGCGCTCGAAGCAGCGCTCCACCCCGGCGGCGCTGAAGTCGTAGTCGAAGCCGCCGGTCACGCCGCCGGACAGGATACCCACCTTGGTGTTGAGCACGTAGCTGTCGCGCGGGACGCCGCGCAGGGCGATGCCCAGCCGTTGTTCGGCGAGCCCGTTGCCGTACAGCGGCGCGGTATCGAAGAAGCGCACGCCGCACGCCAGGGCATGTTCGACGGTGGCCACCGACTGCGTTTCCGACACCTCGCCGTGCAGCCCGGTACCCAACCCGATGCGCGGCAGGCGCAGCCCCTGTGCGCCGCCGGTTGCGGGCGCCGGCTTCTGCTGTTCCATGACCGCCGCAGCTTACACGGTTCACAGGAGGGCGCGCACCACCGGCACGACTGGTGTCCGGGTGGACAAGGAGTCATTCGCGACCTTACCTGGTCGACGGCCCACAACGGCCGACTTTCGGAGCTTGCGGGAGCGGGTGATTGCATGCAATCAGGTTGGCGATCTCAGGAGGTCACATGGCAAGCATCACCATTCGCCGACTGTCGGACGAGTCGAAGGAGCGGCTGTACGGTCACTCCGTGGCATCGAAGACGATGACGCCGATACCCCGGCATCGCCCGCCGACCGGCGTTTTCGGACCAGGCTATACTGCACGGCCATGAACGTGATCCATATCCTGTGCGACACCCTGCGCCGCGATCATTGTGGGCCGTATCACCAGGGCAGGCCGCTCAACGAGGTCGATTCGCCGGAGCAGCCGGGTTGGGTGGTGCCAACGCCCAACCTGGACCGGCTGGCGGCGCGCGGCACCGTGTTCGAGCGCGCCTACGCGGGCAGCACGCCGTGCATGCCGGCGCGGCGCGACGTGTTCACCGGCCGCTACGAGTTCCCGGAGCGCGGCTGGGGGCCGCTGGAGGAGGGCGACCTCGACCTGCCGAGCCTGCTGTCGCCGCCGCACACCACGCCGATCACCTCCTACGGCGCGGACGACGTGGTGAGCTACTTCATCTCCGACCACAAGAACATGTGGTGCGCCGGCTCCGGCAACTACCACTTCGGGTTCAGCGGCTTCGAGTTCATCCGCGGCCAGCAGGAGGACCCGTGGGCCACCACCAGCGACCCGTTCTACTGCCCGCCGCCCGACCTGCCCTCCAAGCTGGAGCGCTACTGGCGCAACAAGCACCGCTTCGGCGACCGAGAGCAGGACATGCCGGTGGCGCGCACGTTCAGCACCGCCGCCGCGTGGCTGCGCCGCAACGCCGGCCACCGCGGCTTCTACCTGCAGATCGACGAATTCGATCCGCATGAGCCGTGGGATCCGCCGGAAGAGATCCTGCGCCAGTTCGATCCGCGCGGCTACTACACCGACGCCTGGTCCAGCCATCCGCCTTATGCCAAGTGGGGCGACCACATGGACGAGGAGGAACTGCGCGGCTTCCAGGCTCGCTACGCCGGCAAGGTGGTGCTGGCGGACCGCTGGCTGGGCCGCGTGCTGGACGCGATGGACGAACTGGACCTGTGGCGCAACACGATGGTGATCGTGCACACCGACCACGGCACCTTCAACGGCGACCACGGGCGCATCGGCAAGCTGCAGACGCACGAGTTCGCCGCCAAGAACATGATCCCGTTCATCGTCTATCACCCGGAACTCGGCCACGGCGAGCGGCGCGGCCAACTGGTGCAGAACGTGGACATCTACGCCACCGTGCTGGCCGCGTTCGGGCGCGAGCTGCCGGAGGGCCGGCACGGGGTGAACCTGCTGCCGGTGTTGGCCGACCCGGCGGCGCCGACCCGCGACTGGGCGATAGCCGGCCAGTTCGCGCGCTCGGCGACCATCACCGACGGGCGCTGGACGCTGCACCAGGGTCCGGACCCGGAGCAGCCGCTGTACTGGTACGGCTACCACCAGCAGCGCTTCTACGGCGGCCGGCAGGTCCTCGGGCCGTACGCCGGCGGTCGCCGCCTGGTGGAGCGCGACCCGGTGCCGGCCGACTACCGGGGCACCTGGCTCAGCGACCTGGAGGCCGACCCCAGCGAGCGCCGCAACGTGGCCGACCGCTACCCCGACCGGGTGGCCGCCCTGCGGACGGCGCTGGCCGACACCTTCGACCGCATCGGCGCCCCGGCCGAGCTGCGGCCGCGGTTCCGGTTGTAGCGCGCCGGTTTCGGGCTGTAGCGCCGCGGTTCGGCTGTAGCAGCCGGGCTGCGAGCAAGCTGGCGAAGTTCTCGCTCGATCCCGTGTCGCGTGCCGATTCCGATCGCTACGGCCGACTTCGGGAGTTGCGGGAGCGGGTGATTGCATGCAATCATGTTGGCGATCTCAGGAGGTTGCATGGCAAGCATCACCATTCGCCGACTGTCGGACGAGTCGAAGGAGCGGCTCCGCAAACGTGCCGAGCGCAGCGGCTGCAGCCTCGAAGCGCTCGTCCGATCGATCCTCGACCAAGCGGCACATGAACCGATCGAGTCCCCTCCCCCGTATCCGTACAATCTGATGGCGGTGGTCGAGCCGGGCGAAGCTATCGAGCCGTATATCCGGGAGCACGACCAGAAGCAGAGACCGGTCGATCTGTGATCCTGCTCGACACCAACGTCCTTTCCGAGTTCACCCGGCGCCGGCCATTGCCACAGGTGATCGCCTGGCATCGGCAGCACGAGCCGTTGCTCGCCCTGCCGACGGTCGCACTTGCCGAATTGCGCTTCGGGATCGCGCGCCTGCCGGAGGGGCGCAGGAAATCGAGCTTGTTCCGATTCTGGACCGCGACGCGCGACCATTTTCTGGGCCGGATCTTCTCGTTCGACGAGCGTGCCGCGGCAACCTACGGCGATTTGGCAGCGGCGGCCGAGCGAGCCGGCAGACCGATCAATGTCGCCGATGGACAGATCGCGGCGATCGCCAGGACGCACACGATGAGCGTGGCGACGCGCGACGTCAGCGATTTCGAAGTGACGGGCATCTCGTTGGTGAACCCCTGGGACTTCATCATGCCCGAGCCAGATCCCTGCCCCGGAGGCGTGATCCCACCGGATCCCGGTGCCGCGCGCTTTCTCCTCTGACCGCGGGCCACCCGCCGGCTGACTATTGATCTGCCGTGGCTGGGGCGCGGGCGCCTTCTCCCGCCTCGGCCGAGGGCATGCTGCTGAGCGCCCACTGCTCGTCCATGGTGAAGCCGACATCCAGGGCGAGATGGGGAAACTCGCCGGACAGCGCGTCGTAGATGCGGCGCCGGATTTCGTCGTGCAGCGGGGTGTCGATCGGCTGCTCCGAGTGCTCGGGCACGATCACGTACAGGTGGATGTAGAGGTAGCGGCCTATCTCGGTCAGCCGCAGGTAGGTCTCGTAGTGAGGCACGGCGGTCAGCACCTGCTCCACCAGGGTCGAGACGCGTTCCTGCACCGCGAGTTCCGGGGCGCGCCCAAGCAACTGGTGCCAGTTGGCGCGGATGGTCTTGATCGGCTGCGGCGCGGCGATGGCCACGATCGCCAGCATGATCACCGGGTCGGCGTAGCGCGCCGCCGCCGACCAGCGCGAGTTCTGCAGCAGCAGGGTGATCACGAACGCCACCCCCACCGCGCCCGAGATCATGGTGTCCACGATCGCGTTGCGGGCGTCCACCTCGACGATCGGCGAGCGCGAACGCGCCGCCAGGAAGTGCAGCGCCAGCGCCATCAGGCCGCCTCCGACCACGGCGATGACCGCGTAGATGATGCCGCCGACCGCCGCCACCTCGACCCCGCCGCCGGCCAGCGCCGTCACCGCGCTCCACACCGCGAACACCAGCGCCAGGGCGATCAGGATGCCCTTGAACAGGTTGAGCATCGGCTCGAAGGTGGCGTAGCCGAACGGATACTGGTCGTCGCGCGGACGCTGCACCAGGCCGGAAACGTACAGCGTGAGCAGCCCCACCATGGCGAAGATGAGCGAAAACAGACCGTCGAGAAACACCGCCCCGGAGCTGCTGGCGAGAGAAATCACCACGCCGATCAGCCCGAAGGTGACGCTCGCGACGATGGTAATAATGATCGAAACTCGTTCCATGCGCGCCGCTGTCATGTTGCCTCCTCGGAAACACCGCCGCTGCAGGCCGCCGGCAACGGTTCGATTCTTCCTGTACGATACGCGGGGATCGATGGAAAGCTACTACCCGAGAGACTTGCGGGGCTACGGTCCCGCTGCGCCGAACGCCGAGTGGCCGAACGGGGCGCGGCTGGCGGTGCAGTTCGTGGTCAACTACGAGGAGGGCGGCGAGAACTGCGTCCTGCACGGCGACCCCACCTCGGAGGCGTTCCTGTCGGAGATCGTCGGCGCGCGCCCGCTTCCCGGCCGGCGCCACATGAGCATGGAGTCGATCTACGAGTACGGCAGCCGGGTCGGCGTATGGCGCCTGTTCGAGCTGTTCCGGGAGCGCGCGGTGCCGATTACCGTGTTCGCGGTGGCGATGGCGCTGCAGCGCAACCCGCCGGTGGCCGAAGCGGCCCTGGCCAACGGTTTCGAGATCTGCAGCCACGGCTACCGCTGGATCGACTACCAGGAGGTGCCGGAGGCGGTGGAGCGCGAGCACCTGCAACGCGCCATCGACATCATCCGGGATCTGACCGGGGAGCGGCCGCTCGGCTGGTACACCGGACGCACCGGGCCCAACACCCGCCGGCTGGTTGCGGAAGAGGGAGGATTTCTTTATGACGCAGATGATTACAACGACGACCTGCCGTTCTGGACGGAGGTCGAATCGCGCCCCCACCTGGTGGTGCCGTACACCCTCGACGCCAACGACATGCGCTTCGCGACCGCGCAGGGTTTCAACTCCGGCGATCAATTCTTCGCCTACCTGCGCGACTCCTTCGACGTGCTGTACGCCGAGGGTGCGCACACGCCGCGCATGATGTCGGTGGGACTGCACTGCCGCCTCGTTGGGCGGCCCGGCCGCTTCGCCGCCCTGCGGCGGTTCCTGGACCACGTGCTCGCGCACGAGAGGGTGTGGTGCTGCAGACGCATCGACATCGCCCGGCACTGGCGGGAGCATCATCCTCATGGCGGCTGATTTCACCATGCCGGGCGGCACCACGCAGGGGGCGTCAACCGCAAGCACCGGCACCGCCGGCACCGGGAACCGGCGGCCGCTCGCCGGGCGGGCCGCGCCGCAGGCCGGGCACGGCTACACCACCAACCTGGCCGACGCCCGCCTCGGCGCCCGAGCCGTCGCGTGCAGCGACGAGTTCTTCGCCCCGATGAGCCGCATGCTGCAATCGCACGACGCCGTGTTCCTGCCCGACAAGTACGACGACCACGGCAAGTGGATGGACGGCTGGGAGTCGCGCAGGCGGCGGCGCGGCGGGCACGATTTCTGCGTGGTGCGGCTGGCGACCCCGGGGGAGGTGTTCGCGGTGGACATAGACACCAGCCACTTCACCGGCAACTTTCCGCCCGCCGCTTCCCTGGAGGGATGCCGCTGCAAGGGAGATCCGGACGACTCCACCGAGTGGACCGCCCTGGTGGAGCCGGCGCCGATCGGCCCCGATGCCCACCACCGGTTCGAGGTTGCCGGCGCCGGGGTGGTGACTCACGTACGCCTCAACCTGCTTCCGGACGGCGGCGTGGCGCGGCTGCGCGTGTTCGGGCGCCCGTATCCCGACTGGGGCGCGCTGGCCGAGCGCGGAGCCGTGGACCTGGGCTGCGCCCGCAACGGGGCGGTGGCGGTGGCGTGGAACAACTCCCACTACGGCCACCCCTCCAACATCCTGCGCCCCGACCGCGCGCGCGACGCGGGCGAGGGCTGGGAGACACGCCGGCGCCGGGAACCGGGCCACGACTGGTGCATCATCGCCCTGGCGCGGCCCGGCATTATCGACCGCGTGGTGGTGGACACCAGCCACTACAAGGGCAACTTCCCCGACCGCTGCTCGCTGCAGGGCGCACTGCTCGCCGAGCACTTCGGCAAGCTGCAGGAATCGGTGATCGCGCAGTCGATGTTCTGGCCGCTGCTGCTGCCCGAGCAGCCGCTACAGGCGGACCGCGAGCACACGTTCGTGATTCCCGGCGACGTCCCGCAGCCGGTGTCGCACGTGCATCTGAACATCATCCCGGACGGCGGCGTGGCCCGGCTGCGTCTGTTCGGTACGCCGGTGGAGGATTAGGCGCTCCATGGCTCGCCGGATCACCCCCGTACCCCTGACCAGGGACGGGTTTGCCCCGTTCGGCGAGGTGATCGAAACGCACGGCGCCGAGCGGCGGGTAATCAACGAGGGCAGCACGGTGCGCTTCCATGACCTGGCGCGGGTAGACGTGGCGGCGGCGGGCGGCTACGCGCTGATCAACCTGTTCCGCGCGCAGCCGCTGCCATTGCCGCTCGCCGTCCGGATCATGGAACAGCATCCACTCGGCTCGCAGGCGTTCATTCCGCTGGACGCCGCCCCGTTTCTGATCGTGGTGGCGGCGGCCGGCGCAGCGCCGCGGGCGGCGGACCTGCGCGCCTTCGTGACCGACGGCCGCCAGGGCGTGAACTACGCACGCGGCGTGTGGCACCATCCGGTGATCGCCATGACCCGCGAGACCGACTTCGTGGTGGTCGACCGCGGCGGTCCCGGGGACAACCTGGTGGAAGTGAGGTTGGCGGCGGACGGCGCCGCGGCGATGGTGCAGGGGCCGCGGTGACGGCCAGGGAGGAAGAGGTGGAGCACGAGGATCGTTTCGTGGGGGCGCTGCTCGGCGGCGCGGTAGGGGATGCGCTCGGCAGCTTCTGCGAGGGCTGGCCGCGGGAGCGCATCCTGGAGGTGGAGGATCTCATGGGCCACTACCGCGACCTGCGGCGCCACGGCGAGGTGGTGCGTGCCGGCGGGGCCTACACCGACGACACCCAGCAGGCGCTGGTGCTGGTGGAGTCGCTGCTGGCGCGCGGGTGCGTCGATCCCGGTGACGTGGCCGCCCGGTTGCTGCGCATGTGGCGCGCGGGTGAGCTGTACGGATACGGGCGAGCCTTCCGGGAGGCGCTGGAGCGCATGGCGAGCGGCGTTCCCTGGCACCAGGCGGCGTCCACCGACATGCCTTCCAACGGCACGGTGATGAAGATCGCCCCGATAGGGCTGTGGCACTGGCGGAGCGAGGTCAGGCTCGATGCCGACGCCGCCGCGGTGAGCCGACTCACCCACAAGGACCCGCGCGCCGTGGCGCCGGCCGTGGCCATCGCCCAGGTGGTGCGCCACCTGGCGGCCGGCGGCGCACCGGCGGTGGACGAGGTGGTGGCGCTGGCGGAACGGTCGGCGGGCGCGGTGCACGCCGCTACCGGCCACCTGATCGGCCAGGTGCGCCGACTGCTGGAGCTGCCCGCCGACGACGCCTACGCGGAACTCCTGGAGATGCCGGAGAGTCGGATCAGGGCCGGCGGGCAGGGAATACCCAGCGAGGCGCCGGTCACCGCCGTGGTTGCCCTGGAGGCGTTCCTGCGCACGCCCGGCGAATTCGACGCCACGGTGCGGCGGGCGCTCACCTGCGGCGGCGACGTGGACACGTTCGCCGCGGTGGCCGGCAACTTGAGCGGCGCATGCAACGGTGCGCAGGCGATCGCGGACCACCTGCGCGCCGGGCTGCCGGCCGCGGACCACATTACCCGCCTGGCACGGGATCTCTACCGAAAGTCGCTCCTTGTTTAGCTTGGCGAGCTGACCGGCGGCTGTGGCGGCAGGCAGCTCAGGCAGGGCCGCGATCGCGGCGCCGGGCACGAGAGCCGCCCCACCGTGCCGCGGTTTACTCCGGCGCGGCGCGCCGCCAGCCGTCGCGGATGGTCCTGAAGCCGAGTTGGTACACCTCCTCGTTGCTGGCCGAGAAGTCGCGCCACACGCAGGTGGTGGCGGCCAGCTCCGGCAGCGTGCGCCCGAACGCCTCGATGGTGAGCCAGGCGTCGTAGCCGCCCCGGCGCAGGGCCCGGAAGGTGGCATCCCACGGCACGTGGCCGCTGCCGGGGGCGCCGCGGTCGTTCTCGGACACGTGCACGTGCTTGATCAGCGGCAGGTGCTCGGCGATCGCGCCGACCGGATCCTTCTCCTCCAGGTTGGCGTGGAAGGTGTCGTACATCAGGTGGAAGTTGGCGTGGCCGACGCGCTCGACGTGCGCCGCGGTGTCGGCGAGCGTGTTCAGGAAGTAGCACTCGAAGCGGTTGAGCGCTTCCACGACGAGCGGGATGCCGGCCTGAGCGGCGTACTCGGCGGCTTGGCGGTGGGCGTCGGCGGCGCGCTGCTGTTCCTCCGCCGTCGGTCCGGTGCCGGTGAATTGCCCGAGCGGCTGATAGAACGGTCCGCACAGGAGCTCGGCGCCGAGCGCGGCGGCGCAGTCGATCGCCCACTTCATGTGGTCCACCCCGGCGGAGCGGTGCGCCGGGTCGGCGCTGAGGATGTTGCGCTCCTGGTCGGGGATGATGGTGACGCCGGTGCGGCGCAGGCCGTGGTTGTCCAGCTCCCGCGCCACCTTCGCATAGTGGTCGGGCGTGCCCTCGAATATCTCCAGCTCCACGCCGTCGTAGCCGGTCTCCTTGAGCGGCGCGAAAAGGGGGAAGTGCTCCTCGGTCACGAACGGTGTCCAGAGCAGCATGTTAAAGCCAATCTGCATGCCCCCGGACGTTATCCGCTCGGCCGGGAGTGGTAAAGGGCGGAATCCACGATCATGTCGCCTTCGAAGGCAGCACGCATCCGGCGATGCAACTCATCGGGTGCCTCCGTCCGCCGCCAGGCGCCGAACGACTGCTCGAGCGGATCCGGCTTCCGCTCCACCGTCTCGCTGTAGAGCCGGATGGCGTCCTCGACGATGCGCTTCTTGGACACTCGCTGAGTAATGGCCAGACCATCGAGAGTCTGAGCGATCTCTTCATCGATTCTGGTTGAGAGAACCTTGTCCATGCGTAAGCATGCTTACGTGTGGAACGAGTCGCGTCAAGCAGTGCTATGATGCGCCGCGAGATGGCGGCACCAGCCCGAGCCGGCGCCTGGCTGCGCAAGAACTGGTTCTTCGTCGGTCTGCTCGCCGCGGTGGCGGGCGGCCTGGCGGCGCCGGAAGCGGGTACCGCGGCCAGCGGGGGTGGGCTCACGGCCACCGTGCTGGTGGTGGCCCTGTTCTTCCTGTCCGGCCTGAGCCTGCCCACCGAGGCGATCCGCACCGGGCTGCGCGACGTGCGCCTGCACCTGGTCCTGCAGGCGTTCATCTTCATCGTCGCGCCGGTATACTTCGCCGCCAGCGCGGCGCTGCTGTGGCGCGGCGGCGATCCGCGCATCCTGGCCGGTATCTATGCGCTGGCGGTGCTGCCCACCACGGTGTCGAGCTGCATCGTGTTCACCCAGCTCGCGCGCGGCAACGTGGTCGCCACCATCTTCAACGCGTCGCTGGCCAACGTCGCCGGGGTGTTCCTGTCGCCGCTGCTGCTGTCGCTGCTGCTGCAGCAGACCGGCCGCGCGCTGCCGCCCGACGAGCTGGTGCGCGTGCTCTCTTCCCTGGTGTTGCGCATGCTGCTGCCGGTCGCGCTCGGCCAACTGGCGCGCGCCGCGCTGCGCGAGTGGGCGCAGCGCCACGGCAAGAAGATCGGCGTGTTCATGAACGCCGCCATCCTGGTGATCATCTGGTTCTCGTTCTCTCAGCCCGCGCGCGACCCGGAGTTCGCCGCTTCGCTGCTGCGCCTGTGGCCGCTGTTCGTGTACCTGGCGATCTCCCACCTGCTGCTGCTCGGCGCCGCCTGGGGCGCCGGCCGCGCACTGCGGCTGGACAAGGCCAACACCTACACGGTGCTGTTCGTGGCGCCGCAGAAGACCCTGGCGATGGGTGCGCCGTTGCTCACCACCTACTTCGCCACCATGCCCGACCTGCTCGGCGTCGCCCTGCTGCCGCTGATCATCTACCACCTGTGGCAGCTCACCATCGCCAGCTTCCTCCCCCGCCTCCTCGGCCCCGTCGACCACCCGGAACAACGGCCGGCCTGATCCGCTCAACCGAAGCGATCGGATGCGCGCGCCCGATCATCGGTTCCAGCCGCGAATGACGGCCCGCAGATGGTTCAGGAAACGTTGCAGTGACGCGTCGGCGCGGGCGGCCCGGTCAAGATCCATATGCCGCACGATGTCCGCTGCATACTCGATACCACCAAGGATCGGCACCACGCCAGCTTGGCGGATTGCATCTGTGAGCTGCTGCCGATACCGGTCGCGGCTGCATTTCTGGTCGGGTGCCCGGCAACCACGGCCAAACACGTCGCGGAATGCCGCGCCGTCGAGGAGCAGCCAGCGCTCAATGTGCGGATCGGGAACCGCCAGGACCAATGGGGCGGGAACATCCAAGTTGCTGAGGCTCGCTGTCCGCGCGTTGAAACCCTGGCAGTTCGCATCCGTGGCGACCACGATCAAGTCCGGCCACGGGGCGCCCTGTCGGCTCATGTCGCGAAGATAGTTCGTCAGTTCGTGCAGGACTCGTCCATACCCCCGGACGGCGGTGCGCCAGCGCAGTTCGACGGTGATGCCATGTTGGCCGGCGACCCTTTCCACCAATTCGCCGATGACCTGCCGATGCGCGTTGTCTTCGACAAACAGCGCGATCTCATGCATCAAAGTCCCCTCTCAGAATTCGTTCTGAGACGGACAGTTGCGACGCGCCGTCGGCGAGCGCTTCCCCTATGCTTGACCGGCGATCCAACGGGCCCCAAGTAGAGAACGGATCGACCCGCGTCTCGTTGTTGTTCCGGCGCACGACGAGCAGCGCCCGGTCCTCCAGCAGATCCGGCAGAATCGGCGAGTGGGTCGTCATCAGGTACTGAGTTCTGCGGAAGCTCTCCTGAGTCTTCAGCAGTTCGGCGATCAATGCGATGCGTCCCGGATGGACTCCATTTTCCGGCTCCTCGAACCCGACCAGAGCAGGAGCGTCTTCCGCACCCGTGAGCGCCAATAGACCGAGCATTCGCAAAGTGCCTTCGGAAAGCACTCGAGAAGGCACGGCGATGCCGCCCTCCTTCAGACGCAACTCGACCTCGCCCAAGTCACTTACGTCAAGCTCGATTCCGCTGATCTGAGGCATCAGTGCCTGCAGCGCCTTCTCGACGGCCGCGAATCGGCCCTTGTCCAGTGCCTTCATGGTATTCAGGAACGAAGCGAGCTCCTCACCCATCAATCCCAGGTGGCGGACCTCCTTGACGGGGTTGGCCGCCCTCATGCGTTCGCGCGGTTCGAAGTAAAAGAAGAACCAGCTCTCCAGCTCGCGACGCGCCGCAACAAGGTGCGGGTAGTGCGGAGGATAGTGCGGCATGGAGAGAATGGTGTGATCCAGGTAGCGGTCGTAGTAGGTCGGGTGCGCCTGACCTTCGAATCGAACGTGTATCTTGTCACTGCGGCGCTCTATGAACGGTTTGCGCTTGCCGGTCGGTTCGCCCTTGGCGTTCAGCGCGGCCAGGTATTCGTCGGCTACGCGCAGCACGCCGGAACTCGGCAGCATTTCGACCTCGATTCGGTAGCGCAGATCGCGCTCCCGAACCCGGGAAGTGACCCTGCCCGCTTCCCTTCCCGCCGACTTGCCGCTCGGACGTCGCATCTCCTGTATCTCGCGATCGACGGCTTCTACTATGCCATCCGAGAGGCAAAGGTCGACCTCTATGCTGAACGACAGTTCTGTCTCCGCAAGAAGTCCCCTGATGCCTCGTTCATCGAACGTAAATGATTCGAGCGGCTTGCCTCGGTAGGGAGGATCAAACGCCTGCTTCAGCGTCTTGCTGGTGCCGAGCTTGGACAGCAATTGGAGCGCATCCAGGAGATTGCTCTTTCCTGAAGCGTTCGGGCCAAACAGCACGGCGAGCCGTGGAAGACAAACGTCAACGTCGGCAAGTGACTTATAGCCTCGAATGTGGACGCGTTTCAGCATCTGGACGCTTCAGAGTATCCCATCAGGTCGGTTTGCGCGACCCGTGGAGCGAAACGCCATGGCGCGACTCGGCGGACTCGCGGCCCAGCCCGAGTTGGGCCTGCTTACGCCCGTGTGCGGGCGGCGGCGTCTTCGGCGATCCAGCGGCGCCAGTTGTCCTCGTCCGGTTCCCGGAAGCCGCAGTTGGCGCGCCGCACGAACTGGTCGTCGACGCCGAGCAGGCGCAGCAGGCGGCGGTCGCCCCGCTCGCGCGCCCGCGCGATCACCGCCTGCGAGACCGGGCCGCGGTAGTTGGCGCGATGCTTGAGCCACGAGTGGTTGAGGGTGAGGAAGAACAGGTAGCGGTAGTCGGCGGAGCGGTTGGCCGACCCGGAGTGCAGCATGCTGCAGTGGAACACGGCGACGTCGCCGGCCTTGGGGTAGAGGATTACCTCTTCGGGGTGCGGGCGCTTCGCTTCCTCACTGGTCATGCCCATGGCGCGCATGTGCGAGCCGGGAATGATGCGCAGCGGGCCGCTGTCGTCGGTCAGGTCCTGCAGGTAGGAGAGCGCGTTGAACAGCAGCGGGCGGTGGTAGACGCCGTCGTCGGGAAAGAACGCGAACATGTCGCGGTGGAACCCCAGTACCGGGTTGGCGGCGGCACCGGGATCGGGATCGGGCGGCGTGCGCCGGTAGGTGATCGACTCCAGTTGCACGTGCGGGCCGATCACCATCTCAGCGAAGTCGAGCAGGCGCTCGTTGGCGAGCGCGCTCAGGACGAGCCGCGGCTGGTGCTCGAGCACGTCGACCAATACGCTCGGGCGACTGCCGTCCGCGCTCGGGATACGGTCGGCGATGGCATCGAACGCGGCACGCATCTCGCGCACCCACTGCGCGTCCAGCATGCCGGGAAACAGCGTGAACCCGACCTGCTTGAATTCCGCGAGGTGCTCGTCGAGCGTCTTCATGGCTGTCCAGCAGGCCGCTAGAACATCTTGGCGGCGCTGCGGAAGTCGGCCGCGGTCACGCCCTGCTCGCGGGCGACGCGCTTGCCGGCGGCCGCCCACAGGAAACCGCGCCGCATCAGCTCCAGCGGGGCCGGCTGCGCGATGATGTCGGCCTTGTGGCCGAGCGAGTTGTAGAACACGCGCCCGGCGCCCCAGCGCTTGGTCCACACCACCGGCATGTCCACCGGGCCATTGCTGGAGTGATACCAGTCCACCACCGGAAAGCGGGTGGAGGCCAGCACGTCCACCGCCGGGTCGACGTGCAGGTAGTACTGCTCCGAGCGCACGGTGAAGTCGTCGAGCCCGTCGGTGATTTCGCTGGAGCCGCGCTGCAGGTTGACCACGTACTCGACCCCGTCGCCGCCGGGATGCGACACCCAGTTGCCGCCGGTCATGAACTGCCACTCCACCGAGTCGCGGAACGCGTCGCACATGCCGCCGTGGCAGCCGGCCAGGCCGACCCCGCCGGCGACCGCCTCCACCACCGGCTCCACCTGCTCGCGGCTGATGGCGCCCATGGTCCAGATCGGCACGATCAGGTCCAGGCCGGCGAGGCTGTCCGCGTCCAGGAAACGGTCCAGCGTGGTGGACACTTCCACCGCGAAACCCTCCCCTTCCAACACGCCGCCGAAAATCTCCGCAACCGGCCCCGGCTCATGGCCGTCCCAGCCACCCCAGACGATCAACGCTTGCTGCTGTTGCTGCATGATGCCCGGATGGTACCCGGATGGTGCGGGCGCTGGAACCCCGGAGGCGTGCGCCGCCGTGCCTGATCGCCGGTTATCTCGCGCAGCGGCTCGAGCAGATACTCGAAGCCGCAACGTGCGCTGACCGCCCGAGCGTGCGGACGGTGGCACCCGACACACGCGACTCGCATGGACGGATGGTGTGTCTGTCGTCAATCGATCGGGTCCGATAGTACCGAATGCACACCTTTTACGAGTCAACAATTACCGCGCTTGCAACCTGCTGGCCGGTGCGGTACTTTGCCATTCAAGGAGGACTTCCATGACAAAGAAGAAGAGTTCGTTGTTCGTGCTGGCAACCGTGGCGACGGCGCTGGTCGCTGCCGGCTTCGTACATGCGGACACGATGATCACCTCGCCGGACTACGCGGTGCGCTGGTGGAACTCGCTGAGTCCCGAACAGATGGTGGCGGCGCTGCACGGCGACATGGCCACCGACGAGCAGGCGGCGGCAGCGAAGAAGATGCACGCCGACCTGGACTTCGCCACCACGTACTACGTGGACCTGGCTGCCACCAAGATCAACGGCCACCTGAGCTTCGACAGCGTGGGCGCCTGGTGGGAATCGCTGAACTGCCAGTTGATGCGCATCGCCGCCGGCGACGGCAACACCGCCGACTCCATGAGCGCCTTCTGCGCGCACTATCCGGGCTCCGGCCACGAGAAGATCCTCGGTGACGAGGCACTGGCCCACGTCCACAAGGTCGGCATGGCGCTGCTCGGCCGAAGCGATCCCGGAATGTACGAGGCCCCGGCCGCCGACTCCTCCATGTAGCGCGACGCTCCCAAGACCCGGGCTTGCCGGGACAGGACGGGAACCGGTGCGTTCGGCGAATCGGAGGGCACCGTTGGCTGACCACGACGAACACGCACAACGAGCACGGCCGCGTGGTACACCGTCCTCCGGCAACGCCCAAACGTGCACGGGCCAAACCGTCGCGCGCACGCCGCCGCGGCCCCTCCGACACGCTCGTGTTCGTCCCCGCGGTCGCCGCCAGTCGCCGCCGGCGCCGACTTGACCCTATCCGGCGGTCAGTTCTACCCGCCGGTGCTGTTCGCCGGAGCGGATCATTGCCAGCACCACCGCCAGCGTCTTCAGGTTGCCGGCCAGGTCCACGCTCGGGGCTCGCCCTTCCCGCAGTGCCGCGGTGAACTCCGCAAGCACCAGGTCGAGCCGCGGCGCGCTGTCGGCGGCGGCCAGTTGCCGCTGCCGTGTTCCGCGGAACAGGATAATGCCCGCTTCGTCCCAGCGCAGCGCGCCGCGCGGCCCGCGCACCGTCCAGACGCCCTCCCACGGCGTGTTCAGGTCGGCAAGCGCCCAGCTTGCCGAAAAGGTGACGCTGAGCCCGCGATCCATCTCGATCAGGGCCGCGACCGACGGAAACGGCCACGGCGAATCCGCGGCGCTGGTCATCGTGCTCGCCGTTACCGCCAGCGCTTCGCAACCGGTGACGTAGCGCAGCAGGTCGACCTGGTGGGTGTTGTTCTCGAGCAGCACCGGGTAGCGCAACTCGTTGCGCCAGTCGCCCGCCGCGAACCGGTGCGAAACGAAGTACTGCAGGTCGATCACCTCCGGCACGCCGATCTCCCCGCCCTGCACGATTTCGCGCATGGCGACGGCGCCGCCGCGGAATCGATAGTCCTCGCCCACCATCACGGTGGTGCCCGCGCCGGCCGCCGCGGCGCGCATGCGCTCGCCGGCGGCGGCGGTGTCGGTGAGCGGCTTCTCCACCAGCACGTGCTTGCCATGCCGCAGCGCCGTCACCACGTCGTCCTCGTGGCGGAAGTAAGGCGTGGTCACCAGTACCGCGTCGGCCTCCGGCGCTCGCTCCAGCGCCGCCGCCAGCGAGTCCGTGCAGCGCTCCGGGGCCAAGCCGGTGCGCTCGGCCGCGAAGCGCTGCGCCTCCGCGGAACGCGTGGCCACGGCGGCGTACCGCCAGTTCCGGTCGGCCAGCACCACTTCCATCCAGCGCCGGCCGAAACCGCCCAGACCCACATGAATCAACTGCATGCGCGACTTGAACCCCCGGAACGAAACGCCGGCCAGCCGGAGAGAGACGCTCGCCACACGGAAACGGCGCGCCGCCTGCGCTGCGCCCCTACTGGACGTACTTCAGCCACTGCGCCTTGGCGGCTTCCAACTGCTCCATCAGCACGCGGCGCGAGTGGTCGTCGGCGAACACCGGGGCGCGCGAGAAGTAGCGCAGCAGGTCGTCAATGCGCTTGATCGAATTGCGCTTCGCCTTGCGTTCCAGGGAGGCGATACGGCGTTCCCGTTCGCCCTCGTCGACCCCCTCCTTCTTTTGTGCCTCGTCGATCTTCTTGAAGAAGGGCTCGGTCCACTGCTCCGGCACCTGCCCGGTATTAATGATGTACTCGGCGTTGCGGTGGCGGTCGTACACCACGCGACCGAGCACCTTGCCGATGATCACCACGCCCCAGCGCAGGCCGAGGACGAACAGCGCGATGAATGCGATGAAGGAAATGAGAACCAGGAGCATCTAACGCTCCATCATACTGCCGCGGCGGCTGCGCGGCTACCGAATCGTGCATTCCGCGCATTCCTCCACACCTCGCGCAGTGGCGCCGGTCCAGCTCCACCGCTACCCGCGTGCCGGCGCTGCCGGCGCCCGGCGCCGGCACACGTTGCACCCCGGCACGCACCCGAATACGCTGGTCTCGGGTCTTCGCACCCGCGACGCCATGGGCCAACTGACAGAATTGCTGCTGTGGACCGCGATTGCCGGCGCCTGCATTCCGCTCGGCGCGGGCCTGGCCCAGATTCAGCGCATCCTGCCGCGCTGGCTGGACGAGGAGTTACGCCACTTCGTCATCGCCTTCGGCGGCGGTGTGCTGGTGGGGGCGGTGGCGCTGGTGCTGGTGCCGGAGGGGGCGCACCGCCTGCCGCATCCGGTGGCGGCCACCGCGCTGTTGCTGGCCGGCGGGGCGGCGTTCATGGTGGTCGACCGCGTGCAGGCGAAACGGCACCGGGCGGCACCCCAGTTCATCGCCATGGGCGCCGACTTCCTGCCCGAGTCGCTGGCGCTCGGCGGCATGTTCGCGGCCGGCGCCGACGGCGCGGTGCTGCTGGCGCTGCTGATCGGCTTGCAGAACCTGCCCGAGGGGTTCAACTCGTGGCGCGAGCTGGCCGGGCACATCCGCCGCGGCGCCGCCCTGCGCCGCATGCTGCTGCTGGCGCTGCTCGGCCCGGTGTGCGGCGCCGTCGGCTGGTTCTGGCTGGCCGGCTACGAAGCCGTGCTCGGCGCCATTATGCTGTTCGCCGCCGGCGGCATCCTTTACCTCACCTTCCAGGACATCGCGCCGCAGGCGCGCCTGGAGCGCCACTGGACGCCACCCCTCGGCGCCGTGCTCGGCTTCGCCATGGCCCTGGTCAGCGAACTGGTGTTCAATTAACCACCATCAATTTCGCAAAACCCTTGACGAGTAAGAAAAAAAATCGCAATATTCTTGCAAATTATATTGTTTCTCCGCGTATAACGAGTCGGAGAACAGGGGTAACCCAATGCTGTTGCGATTTGGCGTCTCCAACCACCTATCGATCCGCGATGAGCAAGAGTTGCTGTTCACGGTGTCCTCTCTGCATGACCGCAAGGACGGACTGATCGACTGTGCCGGTGCTCCGAGGGGGTCAATCGTGCCTGCTGTGGTGACGTACGGTGCCAACGCATCCGGCAAGAGCAACCTGATTCACGCCATGGGAACCATGCAGCGCTTGGTACTGACCTCTCAGACACAGGGAGCTCCCGGGGGCGGCGTGCCCCATTTTGCCTTCAAGCTCGACGACGCGTCTATAGAGAAACCGTCACAATACGACATCGACTTTATTCTCGACGGCGTCCGCTACCACTACGGCTTCGAATCGACCGATACACAGTTTGAGGCCGAGTGGCTCTATGCATTTCCCAAGTCGCATCGGCGCGTGTTGTTCGAACGTCAACGCGACAACTATCGCTTTGGCCGCGAGTTGCGTGGACGCAACAGCGTGATCGCCGAGTTGACAAGACCCAACACGTTGTTTGTGTCGGCGGCTGCCCAACACAATCACGAACAACTCTCCGGGGTATTTTCTTACTTTCGGTCTCTTCAAAGCTTCATGAGTATCTCTGTTCCGAGCGAGCAAGCGGCTACGGTATTCGCTCAGGATGGGTTGGATCCCCGCGTGCTCTCCTTTCTCGAACGGATTGGCACGGGAGTGTATGACTACCGGCTTAAGGAGACCGCACTACCCGAGGAGATGGCGAATCTTCAACAAGAGGTGCTCGATCTGATCAAGCGGCGGACGACCACACCGATCGAATTCGAAACTACTAACATGCTATATACGATCGAACTTGCCCACCGAAGCAGGAGCGGTAAGCCGGTATATCTGGAGCTCGGAATGGAGAGCGCAGGAACGCTGCGACTCCTCATGGTGTTGAGTCTCGTATACCATGCCCTCGACCACGGAGTTCCGGTAGTTATCGACGAACTTGATGCCAGTCTTCACACCCTTGCCGGTGAGGCAATTCTGCAGTTGTTCTGTTCACGAGAGACGAATCCGAAGGGGGCACAGCTTATCGCCACTACCCACGATACCAATCTGCTGGCTTCGCCTGCGCTGCGCCGCGATCAGGTCTGGTTCACGGAAAAAGATCCGAATGGCGCGACGGTGATCTTTCCACTAACCGAGATCCGAACTCGTAGCGGCGACAACTTCCAGAGAGGGTACCTGCAGGGTCGTTATGGGGCGATACCATTTTCGGGCCCGGTGCCCACTCTTGGCACGCAGCATTAGAGGAAGGCGCCGATCGGTGCCGGACCTGAAGCGAAGCAGTCCGCGTCGTGAACCGAAACGACGCTTCATTCTGTTCTGCGAGGGGAAGAATACAGAGCCGGAGTACTTCGATGCAGTCAAGCGAGCTTGCGTCAACGCGCTAGGGAGCATGATGGGAGGACGATGGAAGGGGGTGCTGGCAGGGCTCGGCAACTACGGGCGGCGCTGGGCGGCGGTGTGCCGGGAGCATCCGGCGGTGGGACTGGTCGGATTCGTGGGCCGCGGCGCGGCCTCGCGGCAGCGTGCGGCGAACGGTTGGGGCGTACCCGGCGAACGCATCTACGGCTCGCTCGCAGACGCCATCGCGAGCACCGCGCCCGATTTCGTGCTCGACGTCACCTCGCCGGAGTCGCACCGCGAGATCGCACTGGCGGCTTTTGGCGCCGGGCTTCCGCTGCTGCAGGCGAAGCCGATGAGCGACCACTACCGCGGCGCCGCCGACATCGTGGCCGCCGGCGAGCGGGCCGGCTGCATCCACATGGTCGACCAGAACATGCGCTTCAGCGCCCTGCCGCGCCTCACCCGCCGGCTGCTCGACGGCGGCGCCATCGGCGCGCCGGGCCAGCTCGACATCGTGTTCGCCAAGCCGTGGGCCGACTACCCGGGCACCCACTACGTGACCGAGCCGTGGATGTTCCTGCTCGACATGGGCTGCCACCACTTCGACATGCTGCGCTACGTGGTGGGCGCCGAGCCGGAAGCGGTGCGGGTGGTGTCCTGGAACCCCGCGTGGGGCTGGCATGCCGGCGACGCCAGCCACGTCGCGGTGTTCGAGTTCCCCGGCGGCCTGGTGGCGGTCCACCGCGCCAGCGGATGCAGCACCGGGGCGGCCACGCCGTGGCACGGCGCCTGGCGCATCGAGGGGCCGGAGGGGAGCATCACCTGGGAGGAGGAGCGCGTGTTCGTGACCCGCGAGCACCGTACCGAACAACCCCGCCGCGACGAGATAGCGGTTCCGGAGCCGGCAGCGCGGTCCGGGCCGGAAGCGGTGCTCGACGAGTTTCTCGCCGCCCTGGCCGAGCGGCGCGAGCCGGAGTGCAGCGGACGCGACAACCTGGGCACGATGGCGATGGCCTTCGCCGCGGTGCGCAGCGCCCGGCAGGGGGGCCGGCGTGTCCGGCTCGCCGAGATCACCGAGGCTGCCCCCAGTCCGTAGGGCCCTCCTGCCGAGTTTGATGAGTTTGCTGATTCGGGTGGTTGACTTATGCCGGCGGGCGGATAAAATTGGCTGGCTTGCTAGCCTCCTGTTAGACTTGGGCTAGGTACATGCGCGCGGACGCCAACCTGCTTCGCCTGCATGGCACGGGCAAATCGAACAGAAGGATAACTGTTGTGGAGACCCCTGTTCTCGAGGTCAAGGACCTGCGCACCTACTTCAAGCTGGAGGAGGGCACGCTGAAGGCGGTCGACGGCGTGAGCTTCTCGGTGGCGCCGAAGAAGACCCTCGGCATCATCGGCGAGAGTGGCTGCGGCAAGAGCGTCACGGCACAATCGATCCTGCGCATCGTACCGCCTCCCGGCGAGATCAAGTCGGGCGAGATCGTCCTCAACCGTGAGGGGCACGATGCGGTCGACCTGACCAAGCTCGACCCGTTCGGCCAGTCGGTGCGCTCGATTCGCGGCAAGGAGATCTCGATGATCTTCCAGGAGCCGATGACCAGCCTGTCGCCGGTGCACACCATCGGCAACCAGATCGAGGAAGCGATCCTGCTGCACAAGACCGACGACAAGAACGAAGCCCACCAACTGGCGATCGACATGATCGAGCGGGTGGGCATCGGCAACGCCAGTCAGCGCGTCGAGGAGTATCCGCACCAGCTCTCCGGCGGCCTGCGGCAGCGCGCGATGATCGCCATGGCGCTGTCCTGCAACCCGTCGCTGCTGATCGCCGACGAGCCGACCACCGCTCTGGACGTGACGGTGCAGGCGCAGATCCTGGACCTGATGGAGCACCTGCAGGAACAGTTCGGCATGGCGATTCTCTATATCACCCACGACCTGGGGGTGATCGCCGAGATCGCCGACGAGGTGGCGGTGATGTACCTCGGGCGGGTGGTGGAGCACGCCGACACCAGGGAGATCTTCCGCAACCCGCTGCACCCCTACACCCGACTGCTGCTGAAGTCGATCCCGCGCATGGGCAAGGATTCCAAGGTGCGGCTCGACGCCATCAAGGGAACCGTTCCCATCCCGCTCGATCCCCCGCGCGAGTGCGGCTTCTTCAGCCGTTGCCCGGACGCGATGGACGGCAAGTGCAACGCCGACATCCCGGCGCTGATCCAGGCCAACGAGGCACACCGGGTACGCTGTTATCTGCACAGCGATGAAATAGAAGCAGACGCAGAAGCTGAATTGGCAGGAGCAAGAGCATGAGCAACGCAAGCAACGGAAACGGCAGCAACGGCAAGCGCACGCTGCTGGAGGTCGATCAACTCCGCAAGTACTTTCCCATCGAGAAGGGCTTTCTGCGCCGCGTGGCGGGACACGTCAAGGCGGTGGACCGCATCAACCTGTACATCAACGAGGGCGAGACGCTCGGCCTGGTGGGCGAGTCGGGCTGCGGCAAGACCACCTTGGGGCGCTGCATCCTGCGCGCCATCGAGCCCACCGACGGCAGCATCAACTTCCAGTTCAGCGCCGACGACGAGAGCATCGACATCACCCAACTCGACAAGAAGCGGCTGCGCGCCATCCGCCGGCACATGCAGATGATCTTTCAGGATCCCTACTCGTCGCTCGACCCGCGCATGACGGTGCTGGACATCGTCGCCGAACCGCTGGTGTCCAACCAGCTCGCCAAGGGTCAGGAACTGGAGGACCGGGTCAAGGACCTGATGCGCGTCGTCGGGCTGGAGGTCAAGCACCTGAAGCGTTACCCGCACGCTTTCTCCGGCGGCCAGCGGCAGCGCATCGGCATCGCCCGCGCGCTGGCGCCGCGGCCCGAGTTCATCGTGTGCGACGAGGCGGTGTCGGCGCTGGACGTATCGATCCAGGCGCAGATCCTGAACCTGCTGCAGGACCTGCAGGCCGAGTTCAACCTCACCTACCTGTTCATCGCGCACGACCTGAGCGTGATCGAGCACATCTCCGACCGCGTGGGCGTGATGTACGTGGGCAAGATGGTGGAGCTGGCCGAGACCGACGACCTGTTCAGCAATCCGAAGCATCCGTACACCGAGGCGCTGCTGTCGGCGGTGCCGCAGCCCGATCCGGAGACGAAGATGGACCGCATCATCCTGCCGGGCGAGGTGGCCAACCCGGCCAACCCGCCGTCAGGCTGCTATTTCCACCCGCGCTGCCTGTACGCCAAGGACGAGTGCAAGAAGGTGGAGCCGGAGTGGCAGGAGGTAGAGCCGGGCCACTACGCGGCGTGCCACTTCGCCAAGGAGCTGAACCTCAAGGGCGTCCAGTAGGGGCGTCAGCGCGCGGCCGGTTCGGCTGGCTCGGTTGGCCTGCGCTCAACCGAGCAGCAGTTCGCGCACCAGGATTCCCGCCGCCGCCACCAGCACGAACCAGCCGAACGCCGGACGCAGCCTGGCGCCCGGCACGTGGCGGCCGAGCCGGCTGCCGGCCAGGATCCCCACTACCGCCAGGGCGGTAAAGGCGAGCAGCAGGCCCCAGTCGAAGTCGCCCTGCAGCGCCACGTCGCCGGCGAACCCGGCCAGCGACTTGGCGGCGATGATGGTCAGCGAGGTGCCGACCGCCACCCGCATCGGCAGCCGGGACAGCACCACCAGCGCCGGCACGATGGCGAACCCGCCGCCCGCCCCCACCACACCCGTGAACACGCCGATCACGGTGCCCTCCAGCGCGGCCAGTGGGACGCTCACCTTGACCGGGCCGGTCGGCCCCGTGCCGGCCGGCCCTTGGCCGGGAGCGGTACGGGGCTCGGTTGCGCGGCCGGCTTCGGCCTTGGCCCCGGCGCGCCTGGCGTCTCGAGTCGCGGCGGCCTCCGCGGCTCCCGCGCTACGCGGGACGGCGGTCCCGTCCCAACCCGTGCCTGTTGGCGCCGCGGACGTGGACCGTGACGCGGGCGGACCTGACCGGGACCCGCCGTCGCCGTCGCCGTCGACGCCGTGACCGGTGAGTGGGCGAGTTCCCTCCGTGACGCGGGCGACCCGGGAACCCGCTGCGCGGGGCTCGCCCGCCGGGCCCGGTGGTTCGGTGAGGCTGAGCCGGTAGCGCGGCTTGGCGATCATCGACAGGGCGGCGAGCGCCATGATCACCGCGAACAGGACCAGGATGAACAGATCCTTGCTGACCGCCATCCCAGCCACCGTACCGAGCTGCGCCGGAATGGCCGGCACCAGGACGCTGCGGGTAAAGAACACCACCACCAGCGACGGGATCGAGAACGCCACCGCGGCGCGCACGTTCACCAGCCCGCGCCGCCAGTAGCTGGCGGCACCCACCGTACTGGTCACGCCCACCACGAACAGCGAGTAGGCGGTGGCGGTGACCGCGTCGACTCCCACCACGTAAACCAGGATCGGCACCGTCAGGATCGAGCCGCCGGCGCCGCTCAGCCCCATGATCGCACCTACCGCCAGGGCAAGGGCGACGCCCCAGATCAAGCCCGCCATGCCGCGCCGAGCCGCCGGTTCATCAGTAGTCGTCCAGGAGGTGGGCGAACGGCTCCTCCAGCACCCGTGTGCCGCCGCCGGGGAACCAGGCCTGCGCCACCTCCCACAGCCCCGGATCACTCCCGCGGCGCTCCTCCGGCACCTGGTCGAAGCGCTCGTACCCGAAGGCGAGCTGCAACAGGTCACCGTCGCCCGGGAGCAGTACGCCGCCGCGCAGTGCCGCCAGGGCGGGAAGCTGCGCCGCCTCGCTGACCCGCGCCGCCGCCGCCCGGCGCGCCAGCTCGGGCCGCAACTCATCGAGGAACCGCGCACGGTCGAGCAGCGCGGCCATGCCGCCCCCGGCAGCGTAATGGCGGTACACCACCTCGCAGCCGATGGCACGCGCAGCGTGCGCCACCGCGGAGTCGCTCGGCTCGTGAAACACGATGCGCTCGTAGTCGAGCTGCCGCGCGCGCCGCGCCGCCTCGGCGAGCAGCAGCCGCGCCGTGTCCAGGTCGCGCGCCACCACCTCGTCGAGCTGCAGGTGATCGCGGCGCCAGCCGAACGCCTCCTCCCGGATCACCGCGTACCCGGTCAGGGCATCGCCGCGGGCGGCAAGGCAGATCTCGGCGCCGGGTCTCCAGGGGCGGGCGCGCGGAAGGCGGTCCCAGTCATCGGCCCGCGCCACGGTCCAGGGCCGCCGCCCATGCACGTCGTTGTACAGCGCGCGCATCGCCGGCAGGTCGGACAGCGTGCCGGTCCGCAGCGTGCCCTCCGTCACCGCCGGCAGCCGCCGCGTGTCGTACAGCGAGACGCGCCACTCCGCTCCCCGCTGACAGGTGACGAACCCGTAGCGCGGGTAGAAGTCGGCGATGCCGTACAGGCAGACGACGCTGACCCGCGCTCCGGCGCTGCGCAGGGAGCGGCGGAACAGACGCTCCATGTAGCCGCGTCGCCGCTGCTCCGGAGCCGTGTTGACCGCGGCGTAACCCTCCACCGGCACGGCCAGCGCACCGAAGCGCACCTGCATGCCGAGCAGCACCAGCGTGCTGGCCGGCTCGTCCCCGTCGCCGGCCCACAACGCGCACCGCCGCGACGGAAAACTGCGCTTCGGCGCGACCCACTCCTCGGTGTAGCGCAGCCCGTCATCCCACGCCTCGTCGACCAGCCACTCCGGTTGCTTGTCCGGCCTTTCCATCCGCCGGCAACGTGGCATGGCCGCTATCCGCTGTCAACACCACCCCACCGCTTCGAGCTACTTCCGGCTCATCACAGTCCATCACAAGCCCGCTCGCCCTACCTCCCTGCAGCGGCGGCAACCCTGGGCGTCGATGAGATAACGAATTACTTTCGGCCCAATACCATGAACATCCACCCTGCGTCCGCCCCTTCCACCATACCGTCGTATTGTGTGAAGATGATACCATGCTCCAACCAGTCGTTGAGGAAACACCACGGCCATAGACTCCCGCATGCGTCCTGTCTCTGCGTTCTTATCATGTCACGGTGTAAGGAGCAAGATGATCGCTTACGGCCGAACGGTTCGTACTGGAAGGTGTTGATTGATGCAAAGACACCACGACCAAATCGCTTCTTGGCTGCAACGACTACATAGTGATGCACTTTGTATCGCAGACGAGTTGCCTAAGCGATTCTCCGCCTACGGACGCATATTTCCGCCGGTCAGCCTTGCGCTTCACGATCCAAAGACCCGTCAAGATTACGATCCCCTTAAGGACTACCGGTGGAGCGAAATCGCATCAATGTTTGGAACTAAGTTCTCCGCGACGACGAAATGGGAAGAACTACATTCTACGGTAGTTGGGAATTCCCGTTGTTCCCTCAATGTCTCCGAGAGGGATGAACTCAACTCATTCGCACCCGATGTCCCTTCCCGTTGGCTGACATGCATCGGGTCTGTACTCCGTCGTTACGACAATTCGGAGAGCGTGTTTTATGGTATTTGGAACGGGTACGGCCTAACTGAGTCAAGATTAGGAAGCCCTCTCCATTTTGAAAATCCGTTTCGGGGATATTACGTGTGGTCGGGAACCTACGATGACTTTGGCCGATTTCGGGTTCGCGAAAAGGGCGGTCGCGGAGGCGGATATCAACAAGACATTGCTTGGCCACATTCACGTTCATGGTGCTATCGTGTTGACACTGATTGGACATCCGGCATCATTGGAGGTACACCTGAGATGATTGATGATCTCGTCAATATACCAGACGTTGACATCCTTGAGATCGACGGAAATCTACCAAGTTTCTACTTGCAACCTAACCCGTGAGAAGCACTCACTACGCCGACATAGCGAATTGAAAGCTGGACTACCCGGGAGATCGGACAAGGGCATGCAACGTTTGTGCTCTCATGTCCGCACAAGGTAATTCCCATTGATCCCACTCGGCATCGATCCTCACCCGAACATTGCCGGTGCGATCAAGCTCGACCACCGCGACGTCTGCGATAGTGTGTACGGGCGAGACGCCTGTACAGGGCATTGTGCGGCACCACCGGGAGGAATTCTTTGGCGTTGCCGCGACCGCCTGACTTACGGCACAATCGGGGCCATGGATACCCCGAAAATCTCGCTCGGAAGCTGGGCCTTCTCGTTCGGCCCGTTCGAATCGGACCCCTGGTCGTGGGATCGCTTCGTCGACTTCAGCGCCGACAACGGCTACGACGGCGTGGAAATCAACGCCCAGGCGCCGCACCCGAACCCCGATCACTACGACACCCCGGCCAAGTGCCGGGAGCTGATGGCCCGCCTCGCGGACAAGGGGCTCGGCGTTTCGGGCTACGCGGTCAACGGCCACTTCCCCGACATGGCCGCGGCCGCGCCGGCCATCGCCAGTCCGGACCAACTGATCGACGCGCTGCGCCCCTACCTGCAGTTCTGCACCAACGCCGGCATCGGCGCCCTGCGCATGGATACGGCAAGCCCGCCGGACGAGCTGGACGCCGCCGAGTACGACAGGCGGTTCGCCAACGCCGTGCAGTGCCTGCGCGCGGCGGCCGCCGCCGCCGACGAGCACGGCGTCACCCTGATGTGGGAGTTCGAGCCGGGCTTCTGGCTCAACAAGCCGAGCGAGGTGGTGCGCCTGCACGACGAGGTGGATCACGCCCGCTTCAAGCTGCTGTTCGATACCAGCCACGCCTACATGGGCGCGGTGGTGGCCTCGCGCCACACCGGTGCCGCGGAGAAGCTGGCCGGCGGTACCGCCGAGTACGCGGCCATGATCCGCGACCGCATGGGCCACCTGCACGTGATCGACTCCGACGGCGAGTTGCACGACGACGACACCAGCACCCACATCGCGTTCGGCGAGGGCTACGTCGATTTCCCCGCCACCCTGGAGGCACTGAAGCCGCGCCTCGCCGACATGTCGTGGTGGTGCGTGGACTTCTGCTTCAACCCGTCCGGCCCGGAGGCGGCCCGGGCCGCGGTGCCGTACCTGCACAAGCTGGCGGGATCGCTGTGAGCGGGGGCACGATGAAACAGCTCAACGTCGCCATCATCGGCTACGGCTTCATGGGCCGCGCCCACTCCAACGCCTACCGCAAGGTGAACAACTTTTTCGACCTCGACTACCGGCCGGTGATGAAGGTCGCGAGCGCACGCCAAGCGGACCAGCTCGACGCGTTCGCCGCCAACTGGGGCTGGCAGGAGACCGACACCGACTGGCGCCGGGTGGTGGAGCGGCCCGACATCGACGTGGTCGACATCTGCGCCCCCAACAACATGCACCTGGAGATCGCTTCCGCTGCGGCGGCGGCGGGAAAGATCATCGCCTGCGAGAAGCCCTTGGCGATGAACGCCGAGGAAGGGCAACGGCTGGTGGACGCGGTGGCGGCGAGCGGCAAGCCCAACATGGTGTGGTTCAACTACCGGCGCGTGCCGGCCATCGCCCTGGCCAGGCAGATCGTGGACGAGGGCCGCATCGGGCGCGTGTTCCACTACCGGTCGCGCTACCTGCAGGACTGGACCATCAGCGCCGACGTGCCGCTCGGCGGCAACACCCTGTGGCGGCTCGACAAGAGCGTCTCCGGCAGCGGCGTCACCGGCGACCTGCTCGCGCACTCGATCGACACCGCGATGTGGATGATCGGCCCGATCGCCAGCGTGGCCGCCACCACCGAGACGTTCATCAAGGAGCGCGAGCTGCAGGACGAGCCGGGCAAGCGCGCCACGGTGGAGATCGACGATGCCTGCGCGTTCCTGGCGCGCTTCGCGAACGGCGCCATGGCCACCTTCGAGTCGACCCGCTACGCGCGCGGGCGCAAGAACGAGAACTACTTCGAGATCAACGGCGAGAAGGGATCGATCGCGTTCAACCTGGAGAACGCCCACGAACTCGGTTACTTCACACACGAGGACGAAGGCCACCTGCGCGGCTGGCGCACCATCCAGGTGTGGGACTCCGACCATCCCTACATGGAGCACTGGTGGGTGCCGGGCTGCTCGATCGGCTACGAACACACCTTCATCAACGCGCTCGCCGACTTCCTCGGCGGCTTGGCGAGCGGCACCAAGACGTGTCCCGACTTCGCCGACGCGCAGGCCACCCAGGTGGTGTGCGACGCGGTGCTGCAGGCCGCCGATGAGCGCCGCTGGGTGGACCTTTGAGCCGCTTCGTCCTGTCCTGCACCACCTGCGCCACGCGCGGCATCGACGGCGACGAGACCGCGGCCTGCTTCCGCTACGCGCCGCGCGCCGGCTTCCGCGCCTGGGGCATCGCCTCGGTGGCGCAGCGCGCGCTCGGCGAGGCGCGCTGGCTCGATGCCGGCAAGCTGAGAGGCGCGGCGCAGGCGGCCGGCCTGCGCCGCTGCACGGAAGTGTACGCGCCTACCTTCCCGGCCGCCTCGGAGGCGGGCGCCGCAGCGGCGGGGGGGGGGGGGGGGAGTGGGCCCCCCCCGGGGGGGGGGCGGCGGGGGCCGCGGGGGGTGATTACCGGGGGGATGTAGCCGGCGCCGGCCGCCGCCCACCGCGGCCGGCTGG
>JAPPGB010000027.1:0-2587 GCA_028821475.1 Spirochaetaceae bacterium | reverse complement strand
GGGGGGGGGGGGGTCTTGGCGGAAATGGTTGGGGGGGGGGGGCTGGGGGCGGCCGCCGGGGGGCCGCGTTCTGTGCCGCCGCGGGCGGCCGCGCCCCCCGGGGGGGGGCCCGCCGAAGCGGCGGCGGAGCAGATGGCGAGTGTGTTCGCCCTGGCCGAGGGGCTGCGGTCGCCGCTGGTGGTGATGACCGGGGGCATGTCGCCGGCGCAGGCCGCCGCGATCCGCGACGGTCTCGTTGCCGCGCCGCGGCGCGGGCGGATCCGCTCGGTGGGGCTGGAGGCGCCGATCGCCGGCATCAAGCGGTTGCTGCCGCTGGTGGAGCATCTGCCCGTACGGCTGGCCCTGGAACCGCACCACGGCTCCAACTTCTCGGTGCGCGCCGACTTCGACCGCATCTTCAGCGAGATCGACCATCCGAAGGTGGGCATCACCATCGACACCGGCCACTTCCACCGCTCCGAGGTGGACTGGCGCGCCTTCATCCGCGCCTACGGCGACCGCATCTGGAACCTGCACGTCAAGGATCACGTCGGCCCGGTCTCGGTGCCGCTGGGCGCCGGCGAAATAGACCTGCGCGGCTACCTGGAAGAGCTGCACGCGCTCGACTATGACGGCCCGCTGGCGCTGGAGTTGGAGGTGGAGGACCCCGAGAACCTGCCGCGCTACGTCACGGGCGCACACGCCTACCTGACCCGGCTGGTGGGCGAAGTGACCGGCAGCGATCCGGAGTAGATTGGAAGAGGCGCCGCGGAGACACCCGTGATCCGCGACCTTGCCTCCGAGTCGCGCGCCGCGGGAATGGCCATCGTCGTCGTTCCCGCGCCGCTGCGCGGCAAGCTGTTCGGGGCCGCCACGCGGGGCTCTGCACCTGACGCCGGATGCCCGAATCCGGCTGGAGCAGCGCGGTCAACAGTTCGAGCTGAAGCTGTCGCGGCACCTGCTCGGCGGGCAGGTCAGGTGAGCGTGACCACCCCCTTGATGTAGCCGGGGTCGCCGGCCGCCACCTGCGCGAGCAGGTCGGGATAGCCGTCGAGCGGGACGGTGTGGGTGATGAGCGGCTCCAGGTCGATGATGCGCTTGGCGATGAGCCGGATCGCGGGCGGGAAGGTGTCGCGGATGCGGGAACCGGGCGCGGAGTTGACCACCGTGAAGCCGCCGAGGTGCCAGCGGTCGCCGGCGAACGTGGGCCGGCCGTGGTTCCAGCCGAACAGGTTGAGCACGCCGCCGCGGCCGAGCAGGCCGGTCGCCAGGTCGAGGCCCGCCTGCGCGCCGGACGCATCGACCACGCAGTCGAACGGCTCCTCGCCGGCAAGCCCCTCGTCCTCGGGATGGTAGGCGGCGTCCACGCCGAATCTGCGCGCCAGGGCCAGCCGGTCGCGGTTCACGTCGATCGCCACGAGGTGGTGGACGCACGAGCGAACCAGCCCCTGCAGCAGCATCAGCCCCATGAAGCCGCAGCCGATCACCGCCACCCGGTCGCCGGCGCGGGCGCGGGTGTGGTCCAGGCCGGTGACCACGCAGCTCACCGGCTCCACGATCCAGCGCTCGAGCGGAATGTCGGTATCGGGGATGCGCAGCGCGCGTTCGGCGGCCACGTTGTGCACGGTGGCGAAGCCGCGCGCCACCACCGCGTCGCCCTCGGCGAGGCCGCTGACGCCGGAGCCCACCTTGAGCACGCGGCCGACCCCCTCATGGCCCGGCGGCGCCGCGCTCGGAGCGTCGCTGCCGTGCCGGTAGGTGTACAGGTCCCACGCACAGATACCGCACGCCGCCGCGCGCACCTGCACCTCGCCCGGCCCCGGATCGGTAACCGCCGTCTCCACCAAGCGGACCCCGCCGCCCGGCTGATATGCAATGCTACGTGCCTTCATCCCCGCTGACCGTCGCACACCGGCTCGCCGTTGCTCAACCCCAAGTGGGGTCCGAACGGGTCCGAACGCCGGAAACGGCAGAATTCGCATGGCCGGGATCGACGACCGACAGCTTGCAGGAACGCACCACGGGCGGCCAACTCCGCACGCGGCCCCGGCATGGAGGCGGCGCTACCGCGACCGCTCGGGCGGCGGCGCCGGTCCGTAGCCGTGGCACATGCGGTGGTGCGCCAAGCACGCCAGAGCCAAGTTCTCCGGCTCCGGGCCGCCCCCCTCTGCGACCGGCAGCAGGTGGTGGATCTGTAGCAGGTGGGAAGAATTGCAGCGGCGACCGGTGAGCGGATCCCGATAGCGGCAGCGCCCCCCGTCGCGCAGCCACACGTGACGCCGGACAGCCGCCGGAATGGGGCGCCGCGGCGGCGACCGGCGCGGGCCGAGCGGAGCATCGCGGTTGCACGGCGGCGATGCTCCCCCCGCCGTGCCGCCCGCACCACGCGCAGGCCGCACGCCGCTGGCCAACTTCGGCACCGCACTCGTGGCCGACCGGATCGGCGTCGCACCAGCGCCGTCGGCGGAGCCGCCGCCGACCAACTTCGGCGCCGCAGTCGTGCCCCGCCGGTTCCGCGCCGCATCAGCGCCGTCGGCGGGGCCGCCGCTGGCCAGCTTTCGCGGTAGGGACGCCGGTTGCCCGGCGCCCCCCGCACAGATCCGTACGT
>JAPPGB010000026.1 GCA_028821475.1 Spirochaetaceae bacterium | reverse complement strand
AACAGGGTGGGGATTATGAGCAATAACCGCCTGATGAGATAGCTTCTCATGGTGTTGGTAGCCCAAGTAGGGGAGCTGGGAAGCGCGCTCGCAAGCGACCGCCACCCAGCTCCGCAGCAGTATCCTGCTAATTCCCCAGCGTTGCTTGCTTCAGCTCACTATCAATCCAGAGGCGGGCCAGGTGGGTATTGCGTTCACCGTTTCCCATACCTGCTTCACCGAAATATCCCTGGACCCATGGCTGGCTCACGGAGAACCAAGGGGAGCTGGACTTAACCAGGGCAAAGTGCTCCCTTACCGTGATCTCATCGGCCTGCCTGATAAGACTCTTGAACTCATCAAGGTCGGTACTTTCGATGGCGGCAAGATGCAGGGCGTCGATCCGCGGGTCCTTCGATTTGTTGTGGCTTCTCCCATCAAAGCTTTGGCTTATCCAGGTCAGGTTGGTGCCACTGCTGCCAAACCAGCCATAGTAACTGGCCACAAACTCATACTCGTGCGTGTCCGCATTCAATAGCGCTCCTGACTCAGCGCTGGTCTGTATGAAAAGTTCGCTGTCAACGCCAATGGCATCCAAGTACCCCATGACGAGTTCCGGATAGGTCGGCTCGTACCTGCTGAACTGGGCGATCTCGATCTTGAATCTATAGCCGTCGTCGCCGCGCGGATATCCGGCCGCATCAAGGAGTTCCTCGGCCCTTTCAGGATTATAGGTATATTCTTGCTTGACCTCGTCGGGCCACTCTGCATATGGCCAGGACCACCCTTTGGAACTTTGATGTACATACCCATAAGGTGCTGGATCTCCCAACCCCTTGAAGTAGGTAGCGGAAATTGTCTCGCGGTCCACTGCCATCTGCAGTGCCTTGCGCACATTGACGTCGGCAGTTATGGCAGGCGAGGTCACGTTCATGTATAGAACGCCCGATGCAGGGTTGTAAACCGGCCACACGTCGATTTCAGGGCTGGTCTTCTGCAGGCTCTCCAAATCGTCGATAGAGGTAATATAAGCGTCGCCGACGTTACCCATCATGTCAACCTTACCCGTGCGCAGTGCCGCCAGACGTGCTGACATGTCCGGCATAAGGAGGGACCTCAACTGATCAACATAGGGTAGCCGGTTGTCCGGGAATTTTTCGTCGTAGCCCCAGTAGTTGGGATTCTTCTCCCAGGTTGCAGAGCTGCCCTCCACGAAGTCTGTCAGTATAAAGGGCCCGGTGCCGACCAGATTTCTCCAGTCCTTGGCATCGCCGTATTCCTCGATTTGCTCGGGGGCGTGCACAAAAAAGTAGCCGTTGAGAAATTTCCCCAGCACATCGAGGTGAGGCTTCGTCAGCTTGACCTCAACCGTCCATTGGTCGGTGGCCGTTACCGATTCGATACCTACACCGCCGACGACAGCACCCACCGCGGCGTTCGGTCCGTCTTCGCTGAAATCGCCCAGACCGAAATAGCGGTGAAAGTTCCATTCGACGTCATAGGCATCGAACTCGCGACCGTTCATCGGCGCCTTGTCATGCCAGTGAACGCCCTGGCGGATGTTCCAGATGAACGTTGTGTCGTCGGGCATTGACCAGCTTTCAGCCAGCGCCCCTGTAGTCATCTCCGGGGTCACAACGGAGTATATTCTACCGTTCCATATATCCCTGGATAGTCCCCAGTCGGCGAACGCGAGCCGCTCCACAACGCCACCGATGAGGTGAGGCGCCCAGCCAAGATTCCACCAGTTGTCAGTACTCGGAGGAAAGACCGTAACGGCCGACGTGAGTGTCCCGCCATACTCTGGCGCGGTCCACGTCATGCCGGTGGCGGGGTCGAACACCGTTTCCTTCTCGGTAGCGGTAGCCGCCGCCGGCTCCTCTTCTGCGCCAGCGGCCCAGAGGCCGGTGGCGGTCAGGACCAGGACCAGCGCAACCACCAAGGTCCTGGTGATTGTTACAGTCATACGTAACTCCGTATCTCGATGTTTTTGAGAGTATTGCGTCGCGGCTTGCCGCTCCCTGGCTACTCTCACGCCCGCAACGCGGACGGCCAGTCAGAGTCATATTCGCCAACAGCGCGCGGCGTGCGACTCACCGGGTTCGCCCGGGTTCACGCAGCGCGCGTGTGCGGCTCTTTCAATATCATCCTGCGCCCTTGGGGTGCGGCCGCCGTAGGACACGGCGGAAGGTCACGCCCGGGGCGCCGGTATCGCGAGGCGTCTCGGGGCCCTGCGCGGTGCCGGAGCCCGAGGACGTAAGGAAAGGACGTACGCCGATGATGCGCGGCGCGGGCAAGTCGGACAGGCCGGTAGTGCCTGAGGAGCCCGCGAACGAGGATGAGAACTGCCTCGGGCGGCGCGGCTCTGGTGAGGCCTGCACGGGCACGTCGGCGGAGACGCCGGAAACAGGCAAGTGCAAGCCTGACGCCACGCCGGGCGGCAGCAACCGGGCGGCGGAGCAGGTGACGGAGCTCGCCCCGCCGGCTCGGCGATTCGAAAGGGCCGGCGCCACCGATAGCCGCGGTGACTGCGGCGGTGGTGAAGGCGACGGCGTGCGCGGGGCTGCGCCCGCGGCGATCAGCCGGTGCGGTTAGTTGTTTCTCGGTTCGGAAAGTCCGCCGGGGGGGACTCCTCACCATTTGTCAAGGGCGAATTTCGGTCGCAGGAGCATGAG